>JBNMLR010000352.1:0-3308 GCA_050874945.1 Butyribacter sp.
AACCAGAGGTATCGCAAGAGAAAAAATCAGACATTACGGTTTTGCATTTAAGGGAAAAAAAGTCCTTATCGCCTCCGATACAAAATAAGCATCAAAACCCCTCTCTTAAAAAAATAAATTTTATCAATAATTTCTTTGGAACATAAGTTTGAATAAATGAAGAAAATAAACTAAAAAACAATTTGACTTAATTTTATTAGTAAAAAACATAATTTTACTAAATAATCTTGCTTTTTTTGTCAAAAAAATATATAATCAAACTAGTTTGATGAACAAAGGGGTTCAGCAAATGATATGAAAACAATTATCAGTAAAGAGATATTTGTGTCACGGGATTAGTGTATCAATGATACAATACACTGATATGGCTTTTAGCCGGAAGTGTCTTTTGATATGGTATCTGTTTATCTGATAGGATTTTTTCGCATGAAAAATGTTCCATATATGTTTTCAGTTATTTGCTGAGCCTCTTTTTGTTTACTATATGTAAATTAAATGTATCCAAAGAGTATTGAGTGTTGTCTGTTTCACAGCAGGTGCAGCAGACAGCAGTAAAACAAAACACAAAATTGTAAAATAATGTACCATCGAAATCTTTCGTTTTGAGAAGATGCCGAGAGTACATAACATTGATATGGAGGTAATAATGATGACAAATACTGAAACTTGTAACAGCAGGGTTTTAGATGAAGCCTCAAAGGTTATTGATCATGAAAAGAGAGGTCTTTATGATCCCCGTTATGAACACGATAACTGTGGTATCGGTTCTATTGTAAATATCAAGGGAAACAAGACACATGATACCGTTTCCGGAGCTCTTGACATTGTCGAGAAGTTAGAGCATCGTGCAGGTAAGGATGCCGAGGGAAAGACAGGTGACGGTGTTGGTATTCTCTTGCAGATTTCACATAAATTCTTTAAAAAGGCAGTTAAACCACTCGGTTTTGAACTCGGAGATGAGAGAGATTACGGTATCGGAATGTTTTTCTTCCCACAGGATGAACTCAAAAGAAACCGTGCCAAAAAGATGTTTGAAGTCATTATTGAAAAGGAGGGACTTGAACTTCTCGGATGGAGAAAAGTTCCTACTGAGCCTGACATATTAGGACATAAAGCTCTTGAATGTATGCCATATATCATGCAGGCATTTGTTAAAAGACCTGAGGAGGTTGAGAAAGGACTTGATTTTGACCGCAAACTCTATGTTGCACGCCGTGTGTTTGAACAGAGTAACGATGACACATATGTTGTTTCATTTTCAAGCCGTACAATAGTTTACAAAGGTATGTTCCTTGTAGGACAGCTTCGTCTTTTCTTTAAAGACCTTCAGGACCCTGACTATGTATCAGCTATCGCAACGGTACATTCAAGATTTAGTACAAATACAAATCCAAGCTGGATGAGAGCACATCCGAACAGATTTATCGTTCACAACGGCGAGATAAATACTATCGTAGGTAATGCCGACAAGATGCTCGCCCGTGAGGAGACTATGGAAACTTCACTCCTTGCAAATGATTTCCACAAGGTTCTTCCGGTTGTCAATCCAAACGGTTCTGACTCGGCAAGACTTGATAATACGCTTGAGTTCCTTGTAATGAGCGGTATGGAACTTCCGCTTGCCGTTATGATAACCATCCCTGAACCGTGGGAGCATGACATGAGCGTTAGCCAGAAAAAGAGGGATTTCTATCAGTATTATGCGACGATGATGGAGCCGTGGGACGGTCCAGCTTCAATCCTTTTCTCTGACGGTGATATTATGGGAGCGGTTCTTGACAGAAACGGTCTTCGTCCATCGCGTTATTATATCACAACAGACGACCAGCTTATCCTTTCTTCAGAGGTAGGCGTGTTTGACATTCCGCCTGAAAAGATTGTTAAGAAAGACAGGTTAAGACCGGGTCGTATGCTTCTTGTTGACACAGTCAAGGGTGAGCTTATCGATGATGAAGTGCTCAAAGAAAAATATGCTTCACGCCAGCCTTACGGTGAGTGGCTTAACAGCAATCTTGTTACTTTAAAGGAACTTCGCATTCCTAATAAGAAAGTAGTGGAGTTTACCGACGAGGAGAGAGCAAGACTCCAGAAGGCATTCGGCTATACTTACGAGGATTACAAGGAGTCAATTCTTCCTATGGCACAGAAAGGTGCAGAGCCTATTGCTTCAATGGGTACTGATACACCGCTTCCAATGCTTTCAGATAAGCCGCAGCCATTGTTCAACTATTTTAAACAGCTTTTTGCACAGGTTACAAACCCTCCTATCGATGCGATAAGAGAGGAAATCGTAACATCGACAAGCGTTTATATCGGTGAGGACGGAAACTTACTTGAAGAAAAAGCTGACAACTGCAAAGTGCTTAAAATCCGCAATCCTATTCTTACTGACACAGACCTTATGAAGATTAAATATATGGATAAAGAGGGATTTAAGTGTGTTGATATTCCTATTATTTATTATAAGAATACATCACTTAAGAAAGCACTTGACCGTATGTGCCTTGAAGCTGACAGAGCTTACAAGGAGGGTGCAAACATTCTTATCCTTACTGACAGGGGAGTTGATGAGAACCATGTGGCTATACCGTCACTTCTTGCAGTAGCTTCAATGCAGCAGCATCTTGTAACGACAAAGAAGAGAACAAGTGTTGCAATGATACTTGAATCGGCAGAGCCAAGAGAAGTCCATCATTTTGCTACGATATTGGGATATGGCGCCTGTGCGATAAATCCTTATCTTGCACACAGCACGATAAAAGAACTTATCGACCAGAATCTTCTCGACAAAGATTATTATGCGGCTGTTGATGATTACGATGCAGCAGTTCTTCACGGAATTGTCAAGATTACATCAAAGATGGGTATTTCTACAATCCAGTCTTACCAGGGAGCAAAGATTTTCGAGGCTATCGGATTAAAAGAAGAATTTATCAATAAATATTTTACAGATACAGTCAGCCGTGTCGGTGGTATCGGTATCGAGGAGATTGCACAGGATTATCTGGCCAGACATTCCCAGGCATTTGATCCGCTGGGATTGGAAGTAGATCTGACACTGGATAGTCTCGGACAGCACAAATCCAGAAGCTGCGGTGAGGAACATTTGTACAATCCACGTACCATCCACATGCTTCAGCAGTCTACAAGACTTGGCAATTACGACATGTTCAAGCAGTACACAGATATGGTAAATGAAGAGGGCGCCCACATTAACCTGCGTGGCCAGCTCGATTTCAATTATCCGAAGAAAGGAATCCCGATTGAGGAAGTCGAGAGCGTGGACGAAATTGTTCAGAGATTTAAGA
>JBNMLR010000353.1:0-3303 GCA_050874945.1 Butyribacter sp.
CCTCCATTCGATTTAGGCATATAATAATACTAATAAATTGTTTGTTATTTATAATTATATCATAAAAAATTAAAATTGTTGTTTTTTGTCCTGAGAGGTCAATTTAAGGAATTGAGAGGTTATTTTTGGTCGTTTTTTTGACAAATGTTTATTTTTATAAAAGAAGTGAAAGTATGATATTGTTTAAAAACTCAAGAAATTTACCGTTTCAGCCGAAATAAAAGTATAGATATTTTTATTTATAAGTCATTAGGTAATTGTGAAACTAATTATATGTTGTGTTAATTGCACAACTATAACAAATACTAACGCAGGCACGCTTTCGCTACCTGTCACTCGTAACAGTACTAAGCCAGCAAAAAAACGCTGTCTAAGTGCTGACGGTGACAGAGTACACTGCTAATATTATTTGTTATATTTGCACAACTCAATTACAGATTATAAGAGTTTCGCAATTGCCTGATATAAGTCATAAATGAAAGGTGAGAAATCAATGAATGTGAATATAAGAGACATATACAACAGAACGGCAAATGTGTCCGGCGGCAGGGCAGGAGTCTTGAATGGCTCTATGCTTGCGATTGGAAGTAAAGGACAGGTTGTTGAGGGTGTTGTATCGAAAGTTTCAAATCAGATTTCCATCAACTTTAACGGTGTTGAGGTGGCAGTACCAAAGACCGCAGTACAGAATGCCAGGGAGGGCGAAACGAGAAGATTTAAGATCATGGATGTGTCTAAAGATAATATCGTGCTGAAAGAAGTTGGAAACAGTGGTTTGGCATCCGGGGCGGTGGCTGTCAGCCATACGACAGTAAGTTCGGGTGTAAATTCAGGCACTTACGGTTACAGAACGGGCACTTCAGGCACTTCTGGAAGTAAAGATGCGGCAGCAGCTAAAACTGAAATGAATAAAAATCTTGCGGTTCTTACAGGTGATGATTATAAATCTGTTGAGGAGTCAGAGGGTTCTGTAGATAAATGCGAGGAAGAATATGTTGACAAGGCTGTGGAGAAGATGAAGCAGCAGAAGCTTGACAACGAGCAGAACAGGGAAGAAAACAAAAAAGATATTGATGAGTTTGAGGAAGAGCTTAAAAAAATTCAGGCAACAGGCTCTCTTGATGCAAAGGCAGAAGCCGGTCTGAAAAAGATTTTGGAAAATTCAGGTATTCCGGTCACGGCGGAAAATATTTCAAAGATAGTGTCTGCACTTCAGATGAGTTCCTCTGCACTTAATATGTCTGACGATACAAAGGCATATATTGTCGGCAACTCGCTTACACCAACTATAGAAAATATATACCACGGTCAGTATTCAGGAAGTGATGCTTTTGACGGAGAGGTCTATGACACTGAAATCTGGGAACAGATAGAGCCACAGGTGGAAAGGCTTATAGATGCGACGGGTCTTGATAAGGAGAGTGCTGTAGCAGATGCGAAGTGGCTTTTTGCAAATGACCTTCCGGTCACGGCAGATGCACTCAAAACAATGTCCGTATTAAATGATATAAGTTCCGATATGTCAGCAAAGACAGCATTTGAACAGATACTCCAGTCCGTTGCGGCTGGTGCCGAGCCTGAGCAGGCATCACTCGATACATCAGAGTTTGTTATAGCGAGAAGCATTATAAATAATTTTGCGGCGATAACAGATGCAGATATATCAACGGCAGTAAAAGCTGCGGCAGGTGATATTGCATTTGCAAATGAAAATTATTCAGGTAACGGTGTATTAAGTCTTGAACTTTTAAGACAGGCGGCAGCCTACAATAAGACAAATTCAGGACTTATTGACATTTCATCAAACAATATCCCGACTACGGTAGTTGAGGGAATGAGCGATATGCAGGTTGAGGAAGTCATGGCGAAAAGATATGTCGCAGAGATATGTCTTAAGATGACTACGCAGTCTGTTATGGCTATGAGACAAAAAGGAATAGATATAAATACTGCTCCACTCGAACAGGTAGTGGAGGAATTAAGAAATGAAGAAAACGCTGTTTACACGGCAGGTGCGACAGGTGATGTGAGTGATGATGAACTCAGTCTTTTACAGGAGACTTTGCAGCAGAAAGCAGATATTGCAAATGCACCGGCATCACTTATCGGAAGAACGGTAAGACAGCAAAACCTTCTCACATTAAATGAACTTCATGCAGCGGCTTCAAGTGAGACTTACGGCAGACAGCAGTATGGACAGCTTTATGAGATGGTTTCTACACAGGTGGATGCTTCATATGGTGATTCGATTCAGAAAGCGTTTGCGAGTGTTCCAAATCTTCTCAAAGAGCTTGGCATGGAAGATACAAATGCAAACGAGAGGGCGGTTAGGATTCTCGGCTATAACGGCATGGAGATAACTGAGGAGAATGTAAATTCAGTCAAGGAATATGATGCTGTCTTAAACAGGGTTATCGACAATATGAAACCGTCGACTGTCCTTGAAATGATAAGGCAGGGTGACAATCCGCTTGACACTTCGATAAGTGACCTTGATAAGAAACTTTCGGATATAAATGCGTCAAAGGATTTAAGTTCAGAGGAAAAATACAGTAAATATCTCTGGCAGCTCCAGAAGTCGGGAGATATTTCCGAGCAGGAGAGAGAGGGATATATAGGTATCTACAGGCTTTTAAATAATATTGAAAAGTCAGACGGTGCAGCAATCGGTGCAGTCTTACAGTCAGACAGAGATATGACACTTGGAAATCTTCTGACTGCGGTGAGGACAATGAAAAATCACGGCATCGACACAAAGATAGATGATGATTTTGGCGGACTTAAAGAACTTAACTTTATGGCTTCATCAATAACAGAGCAGATAAATGAGGGCTTTAGTGCGGCACAGACAGGAAATCAGGACGATGGTTCTGAACTTTCAGGCAGAAACAGACAGACTCAAAATCCGTCAGAGCAGGCTTTGGCAGGTGCGTCAAACACTGATGTTTCAGAGAAGGAAAGCGTTAAGGGAAGATATTTTGACACGCTTGTTTTAGATACGCTCGATGAGATTTCACCGTCAAAACTTGATGAGATTGCAAATGGTGATATTGGGAATGTCCTTGATACATCACTTGAAATGTTTGCACAGCAGGTTAAAGAGGCTGACGGAGACAAGGAGATTGAAAGGGCATATTATGATGAGAAAGCAGAAAATGTGAGAACTCTTGAAGCTGAGAGCGGTCAGGTAAGAGATATGCTTGCAAATCTTGATGTACCTGCGACAATGGAAAATATAGAAGCGGCTGTGAATTATGTTGAAAATCCATATAGTCCTTTAAAAGAGAGTTATAAGCGAAAAGA
>JBNMLR010000354.1:0-3277 GCA_050874945.1 Butyribacter sp.
AAAGTTACATTATTGCTTCCAACGGTCGTAAAGCACATTGACTCATATCCTGTGCCCTCTATCTTCTGTTTAATAAATACACCCTTGTACTCAACACCACCCACTGTTATGGTTACATACGGCTTAGACTCTGACTGTGTCCATGTACCCGTGTAATCACCTGTAACCGTTCCATCATCATTTAATGTTATCTTTTGTTCCTGACAACATTCAAGTTTAGAAGCATCAACCTCCGGTTTATGATATATAACTGAATATTCTCCTGTAACATCTGATTTTGCATATGCCGTTTCAGACAATGTCTCACCTGAATACTCAAACGGTGTTGCCACAAGACCGCCGTTTTCTGCCGTAAATAACTGGTGAACTCTCATCTCATGACTTTCAGTTCCATCATTAAAACGTGTATGATATATCACATACGCTTTTCCGTCATCATCAACAACCGCTGAGTTATGTCCCTCAGCCACACGCCCTTTATCAAGATAATGCCAATCATAGTATGACATAAGACGCTCACCTGTGGTAGAGTTTCCATAGCTTGTTCCTCCTACACCGGTATTTGATGAACTATATCTTGCATCTTTCCCTGATACATCTGTATAAGGTCCTGTTATTTTATCTGATGAGAATACACGCATATTGTATCCTCCCGTAGCTGTAAGTCCACCGTATGAAACGAACAGATAATACTTTTCGCCAATCTTTTCTATATAAGAAGCTTCACCTGATCTTGACGAACCACCTGCAAGTTTATGTCCCATATAAGGATCTGTCGTATTATCCTCATATGTATATGTAGTAGCCGTATCACGAAGTCCTGTTTTAGGATCAAGTTTAAACATCCATATACCACCGGACCATGAACCATAACTCATCCAAAGATTACCGTCATCATCATATGTTACACATGGATCTATCGCATGAGCACCATATCTGTAATTCCAGGTTGTTGCATTACACTTTGTATTTCCATCTTTAGGCGTATAGGCATCCATTTTATAATAACTTGATATGAGTGACTGAGCCGTATCAGCACCGCCCACTACATCGGCAAAGTCAGTACCTGTATATGCGTGGTCACCTGACTCTGTAAAGCCTGAATAAACAACCGTTCCTCTGTTTGTCCAGTCACCGTCAAGGTCATTTGATGTAAGAAGCACAATACTTGAGTTCCATGAACATCCGTTGATACTCATATACATACACCATGCACCTTTTGTATTGTCATCATTAACATAATCAGCATCCCAAAAAACATCAGGTGCCCAGAGATTACCTGTCCAGTCATAAACACTGTCACCTGCTGCAGCCCAGTCAAACGCATCTTTAAAAAGTGCCTGACATTTTGTGTTATCGCTTATATTGTTGTAAAAATAAGTCCAGTTCTCCATATCCGTCGACCATGCAAATGCTCTGTGTGAACCAAAAACAAAGTAAACTTCTTTTCTTGTCTTAGACTCATTTTGCTCACCATAAATTTTCACACTCGTATTACCCGTGTATTTTGTATCAGTATAACCGATAACAATTGACGGATCATGCACGGAAACATGAGTCTTTTTGTTCGATGAGCTGAAATACTGATTATACTTGCTTGTCACATCAGCAGAAGATATTTCTGTTGTGGCAGCTTTGGCTTTCTTCTCATACTGTACCGACAGATTCGGTACTGCCGTAAGTGCAATCACTGCCGACATGGCAACAGCAACCGCTTTTTTAATCTTATGTCTTACCATATAATTATCTCCTTTTCAATATTTCTTATTTAGGTATTTGCGAAACTGCCATAAACTTTAATTGAATTGTGCAAACACAACATACAAGCAGTTTCACTAATGCCTAACTCTTTATTTTTTTAATGTAAGAAATCACAAGGAGGAGCCGACTTTATGTCAACTCCCCCTCAATGTACATAAATAATATCTTTTTTGAAACTTTTTATTTTTTAACAGTAACCTTAATCGTCTTTGTCGCTGCCTTATACTTAGATGTCTTCTTACTTGTAATCTTAATAGAAACTTTTCCTTTCTTAAGACCTTTTACAGTAAGTTTGTTGTTCTTAAATGTTACCTTAGCAATCTTAGCATTCTTCTTAGAAAGTTTTGCTACTGAAAGTTTTGCCTTTGAGTTTACTGAAACTGCAAGCTTAACTGACTTCTTTGTCTTAACAGTTACTGAAGAAACTTTCTTCTTACCATTCTTAACAGTAATTGTTGCACTCTTAAGTTTAGTAGTTGGTTTCTTTGTAGGTGCTACCGTCGGTTTAACTGTTGGTGTTGCACTTGGCTTAGCTGTTGGCTCTGCCTTTGCTGTAACCGTAACTTTACATACTGCTGAGAGATTTGTACCATCTGCTGTTGTAAATGTAATCTCAGCTTCGCCTGCTGCTACTGCTGTAACAAGTCCTGCTTCATTAACTTTTGCTACTGCTTCGTTTGAAGATTTCCATGTACCCTGCTGAAGTGCTGTGCCCGGTGTAACCTCTGCTTTGAGCTGGAGTGTCTTACCAACTTCTATTGATGCTGTTTCCTGGTCAAGTTTAACTGCTGTTGCAACATCTGTAACATCTGCTGTTGAAACTTTAACTTTGCATACTGCCGTAAGTGTATTTCCTGCTGGAGTAACTACTGTAGCTGTGATATTTGCTTCACCGTCTGCCACTGCTGTTACTTTACCATCCTCAGCAACCTTTGCTACTGCTTCGTTGTCTGATGCATATGAAACCTTGCAATCTTCTATTTTCTCTGATGTATTCTCAGGGTCTAATACTAATGCAGGAAGATTTTTAACATCATATTTAACTTCACCTGTTGCTACAATCTTAGAATTCTTAAGTTCTAATGTTTCTTCTTTGAACTTAACTCCTGTTGCTGCCCAACCGTCGATAACTTTGTCTGCATCAACTGTTATTGAACCTTCTCTTGTCCATGTTTCACCATTCTTGATAGTGAATGTGTATGTCTGACCTGTTGTAAGTCCATGAACTACTGCTGAACCGTCTGTTCCACATACGGCTGTTGCAACTTCTGTTCCGTTTGCGTCCTTAACACTGATTGTTGCATCAGCAGCCTGATTTTTGAATGTGATTGTGTTTAATGAAACATCAATGCCTTTGCTTATTAATGTGTCAACTTCTGCTGCATCCAAAGCTCTTCCATATACCTGAACTCCATAAACCTTACCTGCTATATCATTGCGTTCTGGAGTAGAATCCTTTGTACTAAACACTGTAATATAAGATGTGTTTGCATGTATATCTTTTAATGTATTGGCA
>JBNMLR010000355.1:0-3275 GCA_050874945.1 Butyribacter sp.
ATTGTTACTTCACCTTTGAGAGGGGTGCCACCTTTTATAATATACTGATTTTCCATTTTACACCTCATTAGAACGGATTGTTATTTGTTTTTTTCTATCTATATTAAGTCTGTTATATTCAAGTAAGTCTTTTTTTATACATATCTGTATTTCTGTAAAAATATAGCTGCCGAACACGCAAAAGCGTGAACAGTAACATATATGTGTCGGTAAAATGCCCAAAAAAACAGTGATTTACTCACAATAGGCAGAGTTCAACACATAAAACTATTATAGTCAAATGTACAGTTATGTCAACCTAAATTTTATTAAGAAAAGTTTAAGTCTTTATTAAATGCAAGGCTGAACTGTTACAGAGTATTTTATTTCTTTCTGTTTTCAAAATAAACAAAAGAATCTATTGCGTCAAATATGTCCTTAAAGGTGTCTCTTGGTGCAACATCAATATACTTTTGCAATATTTCCTGTTCTGCCGTTCCGTGGTATCTGCCGTAAAATATATCAAAAAGATTATGACCGCGTACATATATCTTTATATTTTCAATGTTGTCTTTTATGTCCTGTTTTGTCTTTATGTGTTTGCCGATTACACGCTGCATTTTTTTGACGCTCGTAAGCTTATACAGATAGTCCTTATATTTTTTGAAAAGTATATTATAAAAATCCTCCTCTGATTTTATAACACCTATCTTTGCCATTATCTTCGGGTCGAGAAAATAGTTTTCAAAGGAATAATATTTTAATATAAGAACATTTTTCGGCTCTACTCTCGGCAGGTTTCCAACATCTTCTTTGGCACGCTGTGTGTAGTAACTGCACAACTGTTTTTTGAGATATTTTGGATTTTTGCCGTCGCTGTCCCTTATCATAAGGAACTGGTCTTTGAGGTAAAGTTTGTTTATATATTTGAGGTTTGCGTAAGTTTTTATGTTTGTGCAGCTGTTTGTCGGAATTATCGTAATCCTTTGCAACTGACCGTTTTCGTCATAAATCTCCGAATAATATTTTTTCAGCAGGAGAGGAAGACGGTTGCTGTCCTGTTTACCCTCAACGATAAATACAAAACTGACATTCATAAGGTCGTTTGCCGTATATCCGAGGTCATTGAGTATCATATCAATGTCAGTATTTTTTCTAATGTCAGTATAATATTCTTCATTTAATATAACTTCCCTTATCTGTTTTGTTGAGAAGTTAAATATAAGGTTTGGTGAGTGCGTTGAGAATATAACCTGATTTTTCTTTGAAAGGTTATATAATATTTCACTTGCTACTTTCTGAAGCTGAGGATGAAGATAAATTTCAGGGTCTTCCATAAGTATTATGCATGGGAGAGTGTCTTTTTCATCAATATATGCCTCAAGCAGGGAGAGTGTGTAAATGCTTTTAAGTCCCTCACCGAGTACATTTAATGAGCCGACTATCTTTCCTCTTTCTTTATTGTAGACTTTTGTTTCTACTTTGAGGAGATTGTCGATATTTGAATTTAATTCGTAGCGTATCTCCTGTGACGGACTGCCGTTCGCACGAAAATATTCATTGACTTTGTGCTCAAATTCACTCAGGTTTGTGTGGAAAAGTTTAAACTGAAGAAGTCGTATTGTTTCAAAAAGAGTGAGTTCTTCAGGTGTTTTTTTGTTGATAAGTCCTATACACTGGAAACAGCGGTTACATTTTCTTTTTGGGTCAAAAGTACACTCATTGTCTTTAAGTTTCTGAAAAGACTCCTTGTCATAAAAACTGAACACATCGTTCTGTAATGCGTCAAGATTGCGTGTCTGGTCGATGTGGTAAATGCGTGGAAATATCTTTTCAATATAAGGATTGTGCTTGCTGAAACCGTCACTGTAGCGTGTCGCACCGTTTGGGTTATTGTGGAAAGTAAATGAAACAACGCCATCATTATATGACGGTATTTTTTCTTTGAATTCCTCAAACCACTTTTCAAAATTATTTGCCTTGCACAAAATTCCCCTTGAATAATAATAATTAAGGTCATCCTCGGTAAACTCTATCTGCATTGAAATCTCGATAGGTTTGTTTATATCGAGAAATTCATGGTCTGATGCAGCTTTTAAGTTTGATGCCAAAAGTATTGCATCTATCACGGAGGTTTTACCTGTATTGTTTTTGCCGACAAGAATAAGTGCATTTTCAATGTCGTTTATTTCAAGTTCTGATATTGATTTAAAATTTTTGATTTTAATATAAATTATTTTCATACGGCTGCCTTCTCTCTTTGTATAATAATTTTATGTTTTAAAGTGCTGTTTTGTTACCGTTTTCTGCTCCTATTCTGCTTTTTAAAATTTTTGTCTGTGCGTGACTTTTTTGCCACTTTTCTTACGGTATTCTTTGCGGCTGTTTTCTTTTTTCGGATGGAGTAGCCGAAAGTTCCAAGTTCATCTCCAAGTCCAAAATAAGAGCCGTGCGAGTAGGCGAGCAGGTTTGACTCGTTTAGGTGGAATGAATTATTTTCGTCCATATAACTCTCATCGACATGAACGGCGGTCACATCGGCGATGAACATATGGTGAGAGCCAAGTTCTTTTATCTCGGTCACTTTGCACTCGATATTTACCGGAGACTCCGCAATAAGAGGACACTTTACGGTATCGGCTTTTTCTTTCGTGAGATTACATTCGTTCCACTTGTCTACATCTCTGCCTGAGCGTACACCGCAAAAATCGGTGGCTCTGATTAGCTGCTCGGTCGTGAGATTTATCACAAATTCCCCTGATTTTTTAATCATGTCATAGGAATATCTCTCAGGTCGGACTGATATGTATGCCATCGGCGGGTTGGTACATATGGTGCCTGTCCATGCAACGGTAAGTATATTCGACTCTGTCTCAATATTGCCACATGAAACCATGACCGCAGGAAGCGGATATATCATGTTGCCGGGTTTAAAGTTTATCTTGCTCATTCTTTTTCCTTTCTTCATCTACATATAGATATTTGCGGAACTCTTGTAATCTGCTAGTCAAACGGATATTCGTAATCCGCTCTGCTGCTTGCTCATAACACTATCCAAAAGAATTTACCTGATAGTGTTACAAGTGTGCAATTATCACAGCATATAGTTAGCTTCGCAATTACCTAACCATATTATATATAGTATAACAAATCTTGTGTTCAAAAACACTATTCAAAAGAAAATAATTGTGATAGAATTGTAATAGAAATTGCAAGACATATCTGAATTAGGAAAACATTTCATGTTGAGCATGAAGCCTTATAAGATAAAAATAAATTTTAAAATACATGATGAA
>JBNMLR010000356.1:0-3261 GCA_050874945.1 Butyribacter sp.
AAACTTTTAAATATTCTCATTGATGACAGCGAAGGGAATATGATAAGGCTTGATATCAGCATTGCTCCCATCATTCTCATTCCCAGTACTATGGTTACAGCTGTGAGTACTGCAATAAGCGTATTATAAAGTGACACATTTACCCCTGTTGCCTTTGAAAAGCTTTCATCAAAAGTTACTGCAAATATTTTGTGGTAGCACAGTATAAAAAGTAACAGTACAAACACTGACAGTACCACACTTAATATAACATCCTCATCCGTCATGGCAAGTATGCTTCCGAACATATATGTGCTGACATCAGTAGTCATGCCTGTTGTAAGTGAAGTTACCGTCACACCTATGGCTAATGATGATGCCGACACTGCAGCTATGGCTGCATCTCCGTGCATCCTTCCGTTTTCTCTCATTCTCAGTATCGCAAATGCAGCAATTATTACTACCGGTATAGACACTGCAAGCGGTGCAAAACCAAATGCCACAGCTACCGATATAGTTCCGAACGATACATGCGAAAGCCCGTCCCCTATCATTGAATATCTTTTTAACACAAGACTGACGCCTAAAAGTGCCGAACACAATGAAACTATTATTCCGACTTCAAAGGCTTTTACAATAAAATCATAGGTAAAAAGATTTTTTATCACACTGATTAATTCCATCTGTACACATAACCTTTCTTATATTAGTTTCTTAGTTTTTTTCTCTGCCCAGTTTGAAACTTTCTCCAAATTCCGAATATATATACTGATTTACGTCTCCGTAAAAATATTCATCATTATTTATATGAAGAATCATACTTGCCTGCTCAACAACATTTTTTATATCATGTGATACCATTATTATCGTCATCTTATCAGTCTTATTTAACTTTTCAAGACTTTCATACAACTCCATCGTGGCATTAGGATCAAGTCCCGTAACAGGTTCGTCAAGAATCAGAAGTCCTCCTGCCGCACAAAGTGCCCTTGCTATAAGCACTCTCTGCTGCTGCCCTCCTGAGAGTTCCTTGTAACACCTCTTTCTGTATTCAAGTATACTCATTTTTTTCATATTATTCTGCGCCAGCTGCTTTTCCCTCTTATTATAAAAAGGTCTCCATCCGCATCTGTTTAAAAAACCCGACATAACTACTTCCTCAACCGTTGCCGGAAAGTCTTTCTGGATATCAGTCTGCTGTGGCAGATATCCTATATAGCCGTTTTGTATGGATTTATCCAGTATTACTTTTCCCTTTACCGGTTTTATAAGTCCAAGCAGCGTCTTTATAAGTGTACTCTTTCCCGAACCGTTTTCACCTATAACACACAAATAATCCCCCTGTCTCACATCAAAGCTTAAGTGTTCCATCACCGGTCTTCCGTCATATCCGAGTGAAACATCCTCGCACTCTAATATTTTCTTTCTGTCATCTGGCATATTCGCACCCCTTTTCTAAAATGCTTTGCATTTTTTATATGCATTTTTTATGCAAAATAAATAAATTCATGTTCAAAATTGTAGATTATCTCATCTTTTTTGTCAATAAAGTTTTAAATGTTTACTTTACACTTTACCTGCATTATAGTAAAATAATGTGAGTTGTCTTATTATATATGATAGCAAAGGAGTTGATTAGTACGAAAACCATAGACATTGTGGTTCCCTGCTATAACGAAGAAGACATGCTTGAAATGTTTTTTACAGAAAGTAAAAAAATTCTCGATACAATCAGCAACTATTCTTTTAAGTTTATATTTGTTGATGACGGCAGCAGGGACCGCACATTAAAAATACTAATGAGTCTGGCTGAAAAATGGCCTCAGGTAAGCTATATTTCCTTTTCAAGAAATTTTGGAAAAGAGGCAGCCATGTATGCCGGCTTTAAATACACAACCGGTGATTATATTATCGTTATGGATGCAGATTTGCAGCATCCGCCAGCAATGATACCAGATATGATTGCCGAAATTGAAAAAGGTCATGACTGTTGTGCTGCAAGGCGTACCGACAGAAAAGGGGAAAGCAAAATAAAAAGCAGCTTTTCACGTATGTTTTACAGACTGAGTAACAGACTTACAGATGTAAATCTCGTTCAGGGCGCGGTGGACTTCAGGATAATGACCTCGCAGATGGTTGACTCCATTATGGAACTGTCAGAAAACCAGCGTTTCTCAAAAGGAATATTTGCCTGGGTAGGATTTGATACGGTATGGATTCCATATCATAACATTGAACGGCCTGTGGGCCAGAGCAAATGGAGTTTCTGGGGACTGTTTAAATATGCAATCGACGGAATAACCGCTTTTTCCATCGCTCCACTGCGAATGGTGACCGCATTTGGATTTTTCATTTCCACATGTGCCTTTGTATATATTATAGTAACTCTTATACAGACACTTATATGGGGAATAGCCGTACCGGGATATGTAACAACATTATCCGCAGTACTGTTCCTTGGTGGAATAATAGAATTTTCCCTCGGTATTCTCGGTGAGTATATAGGACATATTTATATAGAAGCTAAAAACAGACCTATTTTTATAATAAAAGAAACTAATATCCCTCTTACAAAAAGTAGCAGGAGGATGAAACAGGAGGATAATCGTGAATAAATTAATTGACAAACTATTTAACAGGGAGACGGTCTCTTACCTTATTTTTGGTATACTGACAACAGTTGTTGATTTTCTTGTATACGCCCTGTTTTGTAAAATTCTTGGCGTAAACTATTTATTATCAAACATAATCTCATGGGCCGCCGCAGTATTATTTGCCTATGTTACCAACAAAATATTTGTTTTTAAGAGTAAAGACCGCTCATCTAAAACACTATTAAATGAAATATCTGCATTCATCAGTGCAAGACTGTTCAGTCTGGTATTCAGTCTGGTATTCATTTACCTGTGCGTAATACTTCTCGGAATGAATGACCTTGTTGCAAAGATTATTTCATGTGTATTCGTAGTCATTATAAATTATGTACTCAGCAAATTTTTCATCTTTAATCAGAATGACAAAAATGAAAAAGAATCTTTTATAACAAAGCTTAAAAATAACATAGTATACATACTTGCATTCCTTATTCCGGTTGCAATATTACTTGTTATCTACTATTTAAGAGATATTTTCCCATTCGGTGAAGAAATGTACTTAAGAAGTGACTGTTATCACCAGTACGCACCATTCCACAAGGAATTTTTTAACAAATTAAAAAACGGCGGAAGTCTGACATATTCATGGAATATAGGTATGGGGGTTAATTTTTCGGCACTCTATGCT
>JBNMLR010000357.1:0-3259 GCA_050874945.1 Butyribacter sp.
GCTTTGTATATTCCTGAACTTCCGTCGGCTAAAGTGCTCCAGCCTGAAAATGTATATCCCTCTTTTTTATACATATTGTCGAAAAGTTTAAATTCAGTATCATAAAGTAAGCCTGCCTGCTCTGTATTTTCTCCGTCTGCTCCATTTGGCATATACAACACACCATAACAATTTGCACACCACTTTGCACTCAATGATTTTTCTCCGGTCATATCTTCTGATATATTTAAGACTTCTCCCGATACATATTTTCCGGCATCATTATAAAGCTGGCTGTCACCTGACGCGTATCCGCAGAATGTATATCCTTTGTTCTCAGGTACTTCTATTTCAGGCATCTTCATTCCACTATATACATATATGCCCTCTGTCCCGTTATCTCCGCCTTTTTTATCAAACTCCACACGATATGAGATACCGATACACTCAAATTTTCTGTTATTTTTCACACTGTAATCATTAATTGTTGATTTGCTCCATCCTCTCAAAATTGTATTTTCAGAAAATGTATCATTATTTTCATTGATAACACAATTCGGATTATTTATTTTTATCTCATTTAAAGAAACACATCCGTAAAATGCCCTGTTCCCGATTTTTGCAAGCATATTGTTAGCTGAAAATGTAACCTCATTAAGTTTCTCACAGTTAAAAAACGCATTGTCACCTAACTCACTAATATTAACATTCTCATCACACACCACTTTTTTTAGTGCAGTGCAATTATAAAATGCTGAATTATCTACGGTAATCTCTGTCTTTTTAGTACCATTTCCCATAATCGAAACATTCTCCAATGACTTGCAGCCTGCAAATGCAAATCTGCCTATCTTTTCTATCCCTGCTCCCATTATCACAGCGGCAATTTCATCGCAATCTCTGTACTCATCTTCAAATTCTGTTGTACCATCATTGTCGAAACCTGCAAACAATATCATCTTATATTTATTTTGTACTGAAAAATCATATTGTTTGCTTCCTGCATAACATCCTATCAAAGTACCTACATCTATACTGCTCTTGTCCCCGATAACAGTTTCTTTTCCCTCGAATACGATTTCTTTTATCTCTTTATCTCCTGCAAACGCTTTTTTTCCTATATATTCTGTTGTCTTAGGTATAACAAGTGCATCTTCTCTTATCTTCTCATAATCACTCTCATACTTTAAAGAAGTACAACCGGCAAAAGCTTCATCACCTATCCCTGTCACATTGCCAAGAGTAATCTTTTTTAATGCCGTACAGTTTTTAAATGCCCTGTCTCCTATGATTACAACATCTGACGGCACATTAAATCTCTCTAAATATTTTTCTCCTGCAAAAAAGTCCTCACCTATTGTTGTTATCTTATTATAATCCCTGTGATTTTCTTTTGAATAGGACTGCGCCGATGAATTTGAAAATCCTGTTATCACTGCATTTTGCGGTATCGTTTCAAATGACCTGTCTATCTCACAGTCAGGATTTTTTATGATTATCTCCTCTAACGAACTGCAACCAATAAAAGCTTTTTTTTCAATTTTTCTCACTGAATACGGCAATACAATCTTCTTTAGACTTGTACAGTTTTCAAATGCCTCTGTTCCTATTTCATTAACAGTTCCGTTCATAATATCAACCGAAACAAGTTTATCCTGGTCTTTAAATGCCCCGTCTCCTATCCGCTTTACTTCTTCCGGAATTTCTACACTCTCAGGCTTTTCAGACATACTTACCAGTGTTCCCGAATTTATCACCGCTCCGTTAAGACCGCTTTCCCTGTAATCCTTAAAAAATCTTTTCACCGTTGTATTTCCTGATACTGTCTTTACTCCGTCACATGACACATATTTTGTTCCGGGATAATATGCTCCTATTTTTGAATCTGTTCCAAAATACTGACCTGATATTTTTGTGTCATAATCTACCTGAACGGTTTTATTATTATTTACACTGTCTATCACCTTACCGTCCTCATAACAGTCAATACAGGTAACGCTATATTTATTTTTCTGCCACTGTGCATACAATTTTATCGTAGTCGTTGTTATGTTCTTTATGAGCTGTCCTGCCGAATACGCTTTACCGCTTCCGTCTGCCTTTGTATTCCATCCCGTAAAATGATAATAACTCCTGCCAAAAGAATTCTGCTTTAAATTTTCATATTTATCATAATTTATCGTCTGGCTCGCCACACTTCCATAGCCGCCGTTTGCATCATACTCAACTTTGTATGTATATGTGTCATCATAATACGCACCACATCCGCATTTATGCCTTGTATAGCCCTTTGAAGAACCCGTCGGAGCCGTCACTGAAACACTTGAATAATTATGTCCTGTTGCCCCTGCACCTGCCGTCTGTGTCCCACAGGTCGTACAGTATAATACCTGTCCCTGTGTGCAGGTTGCCGCACTTTTCTGTGCCCATGTATGATTTGCATACCCACCTGAATAAGTTGTACTGCTGCACATGGTACACTTATATATTGCAGGATGCTGACAGGTCGCTCCTGATACATAAGTAGAATAATTATGACCTATCGTACTTCCCTGATTTATCGTGCTGTTACACATGGTACATTTATATACCGCCGGCTGTTGACAGGTTGCCCCTGATATGCATGATGAATAATTATGGCTGATGGTATTTCCCTCACTTTTTGTCTCGCCACAGGTAGTGCATCTGTACTGATTATTATGCTGACAGGTTGCTGCGGATGTAAGCTGCCATCTTGATGAATCTGTATTGTGCCCGCACTTCCAGTAAATATATAACGACCTGTGATTTTGAGCATCATTGCTTATAAGATTTTTTGCTTCGCTCAAAGATGAATTTCCCGGCGTGTCTGATACTTTACTGCCACCGACCATAACTCTCATATAATAACCACTGTTTACAAGTGTTGTCGCATCTATATTTGCAACAATATTTTTGTAAATATTCGCCATATCAGATTCTGCAACTACCGAAAGTTCCAGATAACTATCCGTCTCGCTTTTCTGTAAATAACCAACATGACCCAGCATCCCATCTAAAATGTTTTTCAAACTTCCCTGCATTGTAAACGGCTTATTAAACCATATAAGATACTGCTGATAAGTCAGTGCCTTTGCCTTTTTTATATTCATAAACATTCCATTTGACAAAATAACAGCCACCGTCAACACATATATCAAAACTTTTCTAAATAAATTTCTTTTTTTCTCCATATAATCTTTCCCCCTGTTTTACGCCACTATCTCAAGTGAATTAAATATTTTATTGTACCTGTAAACAC
>JBNMLR010000358.1:0-3250 GCA_050874945.1 Butyribacter sp.
CAACGGTCCACACGGCATTAAGCCATTTAAAATTCCGATAACTATCGGCTGCTTACTGTCACTTTTTTTCTTATTTATCCTGACTCCGATAAATCTTGGTATTCTCAGACTGAAACTCCTCAATTCAGGAAATATTCCAAGCATATTTATTCCCATGATTACCATAAAAATTCCAGCTATAATCTTTAAAATCCCTTGAAATAAAACTGAAATCCCCGTATCTGAATTTCCTACAATAAACATACCGACAAATCCCAAAATAAAACCGATAGCCGTATAAGAAATCACACGCCCCATATTATAAAGAACCGCCGGTTTTAGATAAGAAAATCGGCTTTTATTTTTAGCATCATTAATACCCTTATCAATATCATTGTTTATTTTAATATTATCAGCAGCTCTATCATCAATACTTTTAGCAATATTAATTTCATTTTGGATAATGCCACTACTCACATTATTATCAACAATATCATTTACACTATTTTTAGGAATACACTGTGTCAGATTAATTCCGCCACACATAGCAATACAATGTACCGAAGTAATCAATCCTATAATAAACAACATTCCATATCCCATTTTTGTATCAGCAAGTTTTCCCGGTACAAGAAGATTTAAAATCTCTGATTGCTGCAATATTATATACAACGCTACAATTATAATAAGTAATGCTGCATTCCTCACAATATCATGATTTTGCCCGGAATTTTCATCTAAAACCTCATATCCTGCACTCTCGATAACATCAAATATTTTATCCTGCGTTATGGTATCACCATCATAAACAATGTCCGCAATGCCTGTGCCATAGCTTACTTTTATATGCAAGACTCCGTTAGTATCGTTAAGTTCTTTTTCTATCTTGTTCTGACAATTTACGCATGACATTCCGCCAATACGCATCTGCTTTTTAATAATATACATTTATAACACCTCAAAAATTTGTATGCTGCAAGCAGCAGTTCAGCAATCTGTAGTATTAGCATAAAAAATAAATATGTGTTTTTTATGTGCATGAATAATAAAAAACTGCCGCACCGATAATTTTATTAAAACCATCTAAATAATAAACAGTTTAAATTATCGGTACAGCAGCTATAGTCAGCTTTTCTTTAATCAACTTTTCCTGCTATTGCATCTTCTATGATTTCTGCCAGCTTTTCAGAATTGACAGGCATTATATTGCAAGGCATAGGTCCAAATGAGTCTATAAGTTCCTATACTAAACAGCAAGCTATATCAATAATTACAGATTGTGCTTCCAAATACAAAGAAAATCTCGATGGCTGCCAGCTTTTATTTATTTTAAAAGACAAGCATAAACATATATCCACATTGGAAGCAAATTTTAATCCATATAAAAATCACAGATTTTTCAACAATCCGTCAAGCCCCTGCTCTTTATATATCTTTTTATAATAAGCCACTTCCTCTTTAATAATCGTGTCTATGACTCTCATTCCAAGAAGTTCGACCGGAGCTTTATCATCAGTCATAATATAATTTCCTGCCTTATATTTTATACTGTTGTCCGAAACTATATTCATCATATTTTTTAAATCCCTATTTTCAAGTTTTTGAATATTAGATTTTAATGTTTCGGTCATATTTTCATCATTTGACGCAAATAGTTCTCTGTTTGTCGAGCCGTCCACATCTGCCGTATAAACATTTTTAAACACGGATGCAATAGTGTCAGAAAGATATTGATTTATGTTGCCATCTCCGCCGCCACGCATATTCATATTTACTACCATGACCCCGTTATCCGTCAGATGTTCTTTTACCATTGTAAAAAATTCTACAGATGACATCTGAAACGGTATCGTTATATCCTGATAGGCATCGACCATTATCACATCGTATTTTTTGTCTGTTGCCTGCAAATATGCCCGCCCATCATAAGTCGTTGTTTTTACATCGTCGGGAAGTGAAAAATATTTTTTTGAGAGAGCCGTTATCTTTTCGTCAATCTCGACACCCTCTATCGACATATTTCCAAAATATTTTTTGCACTGAGTCGCATAAGTTCCCGTACCCATTCCGAGAATCAGTACATCCATGTCTTTTGTTTTTTTATCCCTGACCATAAGCGGGGCTGCCATTGCATAATCATAGTACATCCCCGTGAGTCCACCGTCTTTCATATAAACGGACTGCACTCCAAAAAGCACATTTGTCGAAAGATTTACCCTGTCATCTGTCTCCGATACCTGAAGATAGTTATAAACAGATTCGCCCTCATAAGCAAGGTCATTTTCCCAAAATGCAAATGAGTCCGAATTTCCCAGAAAACAACAGATTACAAAGATTATTGAAGCGACTGTCATTTTCTTTTTTCCTGTATGGCTGCGTGTAAAATATACTACAGACAGCATTATGAGTATTCCGGCAAAAATAAGAAATGTTATTGATGTTCCGACTGCCGGAATGGTTACAAATGTCGGAATAAATGTTCCGATAATACTTCCGACCGTATTAAATGCGCCTAAAGTTCCAACTGTTTTTCCGCTGTCGTCAAGGCTGTCAACGGAATATTTTACAAGTGATGGTGTAACAGTTCCGAGCAAAAACAACGGAAATACAAAAATTATCATACAGGCTGCGAAAGCCGCAATTATAAGGAAATTATTACTCACAGTAAAAATAAGTAATGCTGATATACCGAGAACAATATATTTTCCTACAACCGGAATAAGTGCTATCCAGACTGCGGCAACAAGTATTCTTCCGTACAGTTTGTCAGGGTTCGGTGACTTGTCCGCACTCTTTCCGCCATAGATATTTCCAAGTGCCATAGCTATCATTATAGTTCCGATTATTATTGTCCACACTATCTGTGATGAGCTGAAATAAGGTGCTAAAAGGCGGCTTGCTCCAAGCTCGACCGCCATCACCGACATTCCTGCAAAAAATTCTGTCAGATATAAAAATAATTTATTTTTTAAGATTTTATTTTGGTTCATTATGCCTCCTTTTTACAGTGAACTAAAATATTTATTTTTTACATTTTAGAAGTGGAGGAATACCTATCTGCGTTCAAATTCTGCTGCAACATCCTTTAACAATTCTCTTATATTCAAATGCTGCGGACAGACTTTCTCACATTTACCACAGCGAATACACTCACTTGCTTTTCCATTATGAACTGTATGTACCTGACCGTAATAATAATCTGCGTTCCAGTCGTGGAACACCTTCTTTGCATTAAGACAAGCAAAAAGATCAGGAATTGAAATGTGTTTAG
>JBNMLR010000359.1:0-3226 GCA_050874945.1 Butyribacter sp.
TTCTGCATCATTTTTATACTGCTGTTTTTAAATTCTGCCATATCTCTTTTTGGCAGTGATGTAACGGATAAAGTTGTAAGTTATACGCATTATTTTATGAACTGCTGTATGCTCGGATACATCCCGCTTGCGTTTTTATTTGTATTCCGAAGTACATTGCAGGGTATGGGCTACGCAGGCATAACACTTATAGGCGGAACCTGTGAGCTTATCGCAAGAGCACTTATCGTTGGTCTGCTTGCAAAACCGTTTGGATTTTACGGAATTTCTTTCGGACATACTGCCGCATGGACACTCGCAGCTGTGACCTTGATTCCGTTTTATTTTAGTAAGATTAAAAAAGAGTAAATTTACCCACATCATAATTTTTTAATATGCACAATCAAAAATACAGACTTATTCAATGTAGTCAAGCGGATATTAACAATCCGCTCTGCTACCTGCCTGATAGTATTAAATTAATTGTGCGGATTGATATTTGAAAAATATATACAGAAATGGAGATTAAAATGAAACAAATAATAATAAAAAAAGAAAACATGATAACAGGAAAAAACAGCATCTTTCAAGGCTGGGGTTCAAGTCTTTGCTGGTGGGCAAACAGAATAGGCTACTCAGATAAACTAACTGAACTTGCAGCCGAATTATTTTATGGAAAATCCGGTCTTGAATTGAATATAATGCGATACAATATAGGCGGTGGCGATAATCCATCACACCATCATATCACGAGAACAGATTCAATGATTCCCGGATGGACAAAATATAATACTGATAAAAAAACTTTTGAGTACGATTATACAGCCGACCAAAATCAGTTAAATGTCCTTGAAAAATGTTATAAAAAAGCAGGCAGTTGTGCATATGTCGAGGCATTTTCCAACTCAGCACCATATTATATGACAAAAAGCGGCTGTTCAAGTGGTGGAACTGACCCATCAATAAATAATCTCAAAGATGACTGCTACGATGAGTTCGCCTCATACCTTGCCCATGTATGCAGTTATATTGAAAATAAACTTCATATCAATATCTCAAGCATTGCCGCAATGAACGAGCCAAATACAGATTTTTGGATTGCAATGAGCCAAAAACAGGAGGGCTGCCATTTTGATGCAGGCAGTTCCCAGTCAAAACTTTTAGTATCAACTAAAAATGCTTTTGATAAAATCGGACTCGACAAAACAGAAGTCACCGCAAGCGACGAGACTTCCACTGAAAAACAGCTTCTTGCGTGCAATTCTTACAGTCCTGAAGCATTAAAGATAATAGACCGAATAAGCACTCACACTTACGAGACAACAATGCGAAAAGAAATGGGACAGTACGCTAAAGAACACAACTTAAAACTCTGGATGAGTGAAGTAGACGGAAACTTTACCATAGGTGAAAATGCAGACCAGATGAAAGCCGCACTCGGACTTGCACAAAAGATAATAGATGATATAAACGAACTTGCCCCGTCAGCATGGGTTTTATGGCAGTTGATAGACAGTCATATCTCCTCACATGGCTGCAACGGCAACAAAGATTTTGGTATGCCCGATACCGACAAAGGATATTGGGGGACAGCCATTGCCGACCACAACAACGAAACTATCATCTTAACAAAAAAATATTATGCTTTCGGACAGTTCACGAAATACATACGCCCCGATACAAGACTTATTATCTGTGACAGACACACCCTCGCTGCATACGACTCCCGTAAACAGCAGCTTTCTATCGTAGCCGTAAACATTGATGAAAAAGAGGCGGATATTCGCTTTGATATATCTGGCTTCTCAATAAAGGATGCAAAATCAGCCGTAATAAGAACAAGCGGTGACATAAAAAATGGAGAGAACTGGAAACACTGTGCATCTGTCATGGTTAAAAACGGAATTTTAGATGTGACATTAAAAGGATATTCGATAACCACTTTTGTTGTTGAGTAAAACCCAAGAGAACCCCCATTACCTTTGGGTGCTGAGGTGACTCTTTAATCAGTGTCAAATCCTTGCAATATCTCATGCAATATTCTATACAGTTGTGTGACATCCTCTTTGCCGAGTGCCACACAACCTGCCATTTTATTAGGGATTTCCACTGCTTTTTCCTTTAACTTCTCCCCCTCTTTTGTTACGCTTACTATAAGACTTCTCTCGTCCCTGCTGTCACGCTGTCTTGTCACAAAATTTTTCTGCTCAAGTCTTTTTAATACCGGTGTCAATGTTCCCGAATCAAGATACAATCTTTTGCCGAGGTCTTTTACATTTATACTTTTTTCTTCCCACAACACCATCATTGCTATATACTGCGTGTATGTCAGCTCCAATTCATCAAGAAACGGTTTGTATCTTTTAACTATCTCTTTTGCACACGCATATAACGGAAAACATAGCTGGTTGTCAAGTTTTAGTGCTTCATATTTATCGCTCATATCTGACTCCTACAATAACTCTTTTATCTTTTCAGCCACAACTTCCATATCTTCTGTAGGCTCAAATCTCTCCACAACATTTCCCTCTCTGTCTATGAGAAACTTTGTGAAATTCCATTTTATATCAGAAGTTTCCTTATAATCGGGATGTATTCTCGCCAGTCTGCTCTCTAATATAGGTGTCAGTGAATTTTCTTCATCAAAACCTGAAAATCCTTTCTGCTCTTTTAAAAATGAATATAACGGATGTGCGTCTTCACCATTAACATCTATCTTTGCATAATGTCTGAATGTTATCCCAAACTTTGCATCACAAAAAGATACAATTTCTTCATTAGATTCCGGTGCCTGACCGTCAAACTGGTTGCACGGAAAATCAAGTATTTCAAAACCCTCCTGCTGATACTGCTCATAAATATCCTGAAGGTCATCGTACTGCGGTGTAAATCCGCACTGTGTAGACGTGTTTACCACAAGAACTACTTTTCCCTTGTATTCCTCCATCTTGTGAATATCTCCATAAACGTCCTCTGCTTCAAAATCATAAAATCTCATTTCTGTTTACCTCCTATAAAATTTCTAATTTTAGCTTGCCCTGTTTGTTTTTACTAAATTCCCAAAGTATAAATCATAAAAAAATATTTTCTCAATTTTTGTCTTTTTATATTTTTACGGTTGTTTGATTATGTTATTACTCGCAATTTAATTGCACGCAATCTTTATGTATAATAAAATACAACCTATCGAACTTTTTGTCAATAGGTTGTGCACAATTTATTTCTTTTTTTACAGTTCAGCTATAAA
>JBNMLR010000360.1:0-3210 GCA_050874945.1 Butyribacter sp.
CACTTAACATACTTGTTTTTATTTGCGGCTAAATCAGCCGCATCAACACTTATAAATCTCCCCTGCTCATCCTCAAAAACTACAGGAAAACACTCTATCACATCAATAACCACGCTTTCGAGGTATTTTAATTTCAACAAAGCCCTTTTCTTTTCACTTACTGCTTCACTTTTCTGTGTCATAAGAGTATGACCTATTGCTTCAAGCTGTCTTATTCTCATTTTTAAATCTTTCACATATGTAAATTTATCCAAAATCCTGTTTAACATATTTGCTCCTTTCCGGTGGTGCACCAACCACCATCATTTATTTTTGTGTGATACGCTTTACAGCTATTTTTTAAGGTGCATTATTTACTGCTGCCCCAGGCTGGGGCAATTATTTACCTGCATCAGAACCGAATATAACTACCGCCATCTTTCTGACTAGACGATTTTTATATTTTCTTATGGTACTCTCCGCTATATCATCCGGATATTTATTTAAGTTTCCAAGTTCTTCCGCTACTTCCTGCCATGTCCTTGTATTTCCATCTTTTTTTGTTTCAAAATATCTGAGCCTGATTATTTCATAGCCTTTTTCATTCTTTATGCTTTCAAGAGCTTCCTCGATTTTTTCTAAATCACTTTTAGAACGGTTATAACTCTCTTTTCTATCCTTTAATATCTGTTCTTCCTCCGGCTTTGACACCTGATACTTTGAATACTTAATAACACTTCCTGACGATGTATGAAAAGCCATATCAAAATATTCGTCCTCATGTGCAAGATGCGACTGTAATGCAGGATATGCGTACAATAATTTTTCTGTACTTGTGAAATAGTCATTTGAAATTGCCTTTATCCTCTCTATCCAGCTAAACGAGGACATCTTTTCTATAGCTTCATCAACTGTTGCTGTTGCCGTTTTGTTTGCTGTTTCTGTGATAATTTTTAATATTTCTCTGTCTATCTCCTGCGTCACTTTATCCCTCCTCAACCTTTGCACATCCTAAATAGCTATTAACTATCTTCGCTATCTCTGCCAGCTTCTTATCACCTATTCCTTTTATCTGTGATATGTCCGCTAGCATCTTGTCCGGCTTTATATCCTCTTTTACATCTTTTGTTCTTTCTACCGCCTTGTCATATCCCTGCATATAAACATTCTCAAGAAATCTTTTCATAGTCATATGATCCATCTGTTTGACTGACCTGAACTGTGAGCGTGGAAAATCTATATTAACCACTGTCTCGTCCACTATTCCCTTATTTTTCTTTTTTCCCATGTTTACCTCCTATACAATCAACTAAAAATGCTAAGATAACAAAATCAACTGCTGTCACAATCAATCTAAGACCTATGGATATACTTATCCATGCAATCGCAAATAATCCTGCCACCAAACAAAGTGCTGCACAAATTATCAACACGCTCGGCATCCAGGAAATACTAATGCTGAGTACCTTTATCAACAATCTTTTCACAATCGCCCACCCCCTCTCTCTGCTGCCGCCGTCAAAATGTCCTGAATAGCTCTTTTTTCTATGTCAGTGAGATATTCATAATATTTATCTAAATCCTGCTTTAATGATGAAATCTCTTTGTTTAACTCATCCTTGCTTTCATCCTGCTCCGATGCCATTTCCTGTACTGCATCCTCAATAACAATTATCTTCGTCAATATCATTGCGTATGCTACTTCTGCCATATCTTTATATACAATTTGCTCATCAGTATCACCACACATAAATCTTGCACTTTGCCCCGCATATAAAACCTCTATATGTTCGCCTTTATAATCAAATTCTTCCAGACAGCCGTTTATATCTTCAAAACAGTCATATATCTTATGCAATAACTCATATGAGTCTTTACCTGTCTTTTCAAGCTCCTTAAGATTTTCACGATACGCTCCATATATTTTCTTGAAAAATTGATTATCAAAGAAATTAGTATCTTCTTTAAAGGCTGCAACAATAATGTTTATGTTCACACCGTTATATTCTTTATTAGGATTTATAGCACCGTTAATAATAAGGCTGGTCGTATCTTTTAAACTTTCCGGTACCATATCCGGAAAGTCATTTACATCCATCTGTCCCGGTAAAACATCATCCGCTTTAAGTTCCCCGGTATCTTCATACTTTTTCAATACCTCTTTCTGCTTTTCTGCCGGCAATGATGCCGTTTTATCTGCTGCCGCCGTGCTGATGTTCCCGGCTTCATATTCACTCTTAAGCGGCTCTATAAGTTTATTATTGATTTTCTTTAATCTTGCGACCTGTGACTTACTGCTGCCAATCAACTGAGCAATAATCTCATCAGTTCGCCCCTCAATCTTTTGAGTTTCCCTGAGCTGTTTTAAAAGCCTGTCCGTTTCTTCAACCTCTTTCATCATCTCCGCATCTGAACGAATACGCTGGGTAGAGTTCGTGAAAATTAAGGTAAGTTCGTTCTTAATATCATCATCCGTATAAATAATTTTACACGGCTGCATCTCAAATTCTTCCTTGCCCTCCTCCAGTAATTTAAGCACAGCAAGCCGTCTTTTATGCCCGGCTATAACTTCATATTCATCTGCTCCGGGCATTTTTTTGACAACAAAGTTCTGCTGTAAACCTACAAGCTCAATCGTCCTTGCAAGTCTTGTGATTTCTTCCTCATCAATAGAATAAAAATTGTCTTTAGATGGCTTCATCTTCCTCACAGACACTTTTTCAATCTTGAAATTGTCCTTAATTCCTTTTTTGCTTTCATCACTCATAAAATGCGTTATGTCAAAACCTACCAACTGCTGCCACCTCCTACTTTGCAAACTCCTTCAACCACTCGTCTACAAACTTCCTGTAGTCAATCGAAGCACCGCACCGCTTTGAATACTCAATTAACGGAATTTTTGCAAATGTACTTTCCTGCACTTTCGCATTTGTTCGTCTTATCTTGGTTTCAAACACCGGGTAATTTTTCTTTATGACTTCCAGTCCCTCAATGTTCACATCGTTTTTCTGCCACTGAGTTACCAGACAACCATCAAAATTTATTCCCTCGTTAAAATCTTCTTTAACCTGCTGCAACTGCTCCGTCAGAATGTCAAGACCATCCATGCTGTACTGGTCGATTATCAACGGGACAATTACATCCGTGCTTATCGTCAATGCGTTAATGATGGATATATTTATATCCGGTGCATTATCAATAACCATATAATCGTATTTGTCATATATGCCG
>JBNMLR010000361.1:0-3209 GCA_050874945.1 Butyribacter sp.
AATAGACTTTGTCCACTCTAAGTTGTTGATGTTGAACTGACCTACTGCGTACTTACCAGCTTTAGCTTTTGTAAGCATTTCTTTTGCTGAAACTAATCTACTCATTTTAAAATCCTCCATCTTTAGACTTGTCCCTGATGTATAGCAGGAACTTTATTTTCCTAAAACCTTTCAAACAAGGCTTTCTAGGCTTGACTTCTCTCAATCAGTTTTATTATATACTATTTCTTATAAAAATCAAATCATTTTTTTATATAGCGTCACCGTTCGTCCATAAAAAGATGATTTATAATACAATAAAACTGTTCATTGCATTGCCATGTATCTTTATGTCAGAATAATTACTCTATAAACTTTATTTTTTCCATATTAGCTCTTGCGACTTCTTTTCCCATCTCATATGTTTTTCTCAATGTACTCACATCACTCTCAAGGCTGTTTAGTTTACAACGTGGTCTTAGTATTACTGCTTTGCCCGCTTTTTCAAGCTTTTCACACATTTTTATCGACTCATTGTATTTGTCGCATCTGTTAAGAAGCTCCTCTGCTATCTTCGGATATTTTAATTTCATTATCTTTGCTATATTTTTTTCTGATTTTCTTGATGTTTTAATAAATCCCTCAGGCTGTGTAAGGACTATGAGCATTTTGTCACAGCCGTCCTCAAGGCATTTATCTATCGGAATTGGGTTTGAAAGTCCTCCGTCATAATATTTTCTGCCATTTATCTTTGCCGGCGGACACGCCCCCGGTAATGCACAGGTTGCACAAAACACCTCGAATGTATCGTCCACATCATTCTGGTCGAAATAATGTGCCTTGCCTGTTTTGGCATCTGTCGTAACTATTATAAATCTGCCTTTATAATCTTTGAAAGTTTTCATATCGAACGGGTCAAGAGTGTTTGGTATCTCTCTGAACACAAAATCAAGTCCGAATATGCTTCTTTCTTTTAAAAAATTTCTTTTGCTCAAATACCGTTTATCATTGCGATACTTCTCAAGTATCCTTATGTTTCTCTCTTTCTGCTTTGAAATATATGATGCAGCATCCGCCGCACCCGCCGAAACACCTATGCAATACGGAAAAATAATATCTTCTTCCAATAATGCGTCCATCACTCCGCAACTGAAAACCGGTCTGAACGAACCACCCTCAAATAATACTCCTGTCATGAATTTTCCTCTACGATCTTTCTTATATTTTCATCGCCTGTCACCTGGTACAAAACTTCCATACATTCTAATCCCGAAGCCTTGTCCCCCTGCTCCATCTCAAGCTGTCCTGCCCTGAAAAGTATCGTAAGCGTTGTCTCTGAAATACCGACAGGCAGTTTAAGTCTCTTTACATCTTTCTGTATCTGCTCGACAGTATATTCAGGACACTCCCTGCCAAGAGCCGTTTCAAGAAAGTTAATCTCACTGTCGGCAGTCTTGCTGTGGCTGAACATATTGCTGTATGTATATAGCATCATTGCCTTTTCAGGCTCTTTTTTCTCCACATAATAATAAGCTATATTTCGATAATAGCGTGCAATATCTGCCCTTGTATATATAAATTTGTGAAGTTCTTTTGTAGTCTCTTTTAATTTTTTCAGCTCACTAAGCTGTTTTAGGCACTCTGTCTTTTCCCAGTAAATATCCATATCGACCGGGTTCCACTCCGCCGCCCTCTCAAGTTTTTCGTAAGCTTTGTCAAAGTGCATCCTCTCCATGTATTTTTTTGCAAGAGAATGATACATACGATGTACGGGATACTTCACCGCCTCATAATCTCTCGTCTTAAAATAATATTCAAACAGATAAAACTCTAAAATATGATTTGCACACAAAACAGGTCTGCCATCTGTTTTAAGTGCATCTGCTATCGCATCAACCATTTCCGATGCTTTTTCGAGTTTGTTGCTTTTCTGGTACTGCTGAAATAATTTTATGTTTTCTTCGATGTTCATAGCGGTGCCTCCTCTTGTTGTGGTTTGTAAATTACTACATACAATAGTTTCAGATGTATTATCAGTATAATCATTTTTAATATAATTAGCAACTTATATCTTTATTCTGCCTGATGCGAAAATCTATATTCATCCTCCAATGTACCACTCATGTGTTTTACAATTTTTTCCTCTTTCCCGACACTACATTTAGAAATGAGATAAGAACAGTCTCTTAGTTCTTGAAATATTACTTCTCCTTTTAAAAAAGAAAATAGTCTGAGCGGTTAAACTCAGACTTAAATTTTCTTATATCAAATTGCAATTCATAATCATTGAACTAATAAAGTCCAACTATCGGGAGCAGACCTATGGTACTTCATAGGTAAAGACGACCTTTGTATTTCTATTGCCCGCAAAGCCGGAACGGGTAGCTCCTCTCTATCGCCGCAAAAGCACTTAAGCTTTTCATTATCTATATCATATCACAGCGAATATCCCCTGTCAAACAACGCCTATTTATTCTTATTATAAATCTTACTCTCAAATGTTCCATCTTCAATATTTATAAATCTGATAAAAAGCGACACCTTGTTATCCTCATTTAAGCTGTTCCATACAAGCTCTCCAAACTCGTCCATATCATTTGGTATCTCAACAATCTTTGGCTCTCCCTCAAAACTTGGGAGCGGATTTCCATCATGCATATATGTATGAATAAATCTTCCCTCGCCTGCGACCGGATTTTCATAGTCAAATGTAAATCTGTTGCAGCAGTCAGGATTTCCGTTGTTGCTTTTAAGGATAGACATTGAGTAGTCAAATCCGCCGTCCTCAACATGAAGTATGGCTGAAATTCTAGGTGTGAAGTTTGGCTCATCAGGCTCAAACTCTCTTGTGCAAAGTGACTGTTCAAATGTAGAACCGTCCTGCATAAGGTCATATACCGTATCTGTCTGGTCACCGTTTGTAACAATCGTGTCATTGCCAAGTACACGGACAGGTGCATATATTATAAGACTTGGGTCTGTCGGCTTTGACGGGTCGAAAGCCTGTGTGCGTATTCCGTCACCATCTGTCACAAATACTCTGTTTCTGCTGTTTTCACTTCTTCCCATGATAAAATATGCGATTGCTGCGTGCTTTCCGTCAGCAGTCTTTCCGACAACAATGCCACGCCCCGGATATGTATTTGAAGCGAGTTCATTTCTCAAAGATATTTTTTCCATAAAAACCTCATTTCTGCACACATTTTTTTACATAGCATGAAATATATTAT
>JBNMLR010000362.1:0-3194 GCA_050874945.1 Butyribacter sp.
GTAATTAATGAGGGAAAGGCGGATATCGTAGTTATGGATATGGTTCTGTCAGGGGTAGACGGGATAGGAATTTTAGAGGAAAGCCGTAATATCTGTGAAAAGAAACCGATAATCATCATTCAGACAGCATTGAGAATGGAAAACCTGGTAGAGCAGGCGATAAGATATGGAGCTGATTATTATATGATGAAACCGGTATCAAATCAAATGCTCATAAACAGAGTAATGCAGCTTGTAAATAAGAGATATATAAGAGAAAGTGAGGGCAGCTTAGGATATATATTTAGGAAAAGTGCAAGAGAATATGAGTCGATAATGGCAATAAATAATGTCTGCTCCGGAAATCTTGAAGTTGATGTGACAAATCTGCTTTTAGAAATCGGAATACCGGCACACATAAAGGGCTATCAGTACATAAGAGAGGGGATAATGCTTTCTTTTTATGACAAAAATATGCTCCATTACATAACAAAATGCCTTTATCCGACGATAGCAAAGAAGTATAAGACAACATCCAGCAGTGTAGAGAGAACGATAAGGCACGCCATAGAAGTTGCTTTCAGGAGGGGAAACAGACAGGTGCTTGAAGAAATATTCAGCAATACGATATGTTCTAAGAAAACAAAACCTACAAACTCGGAATTTATTGCTTTACTTACGGACAAACTTCGTCTGGAATATTGCACACGAAATGCATCATAATGGAAAATATGTATATAATTTTGAATTGAATGTATAAATATACATCATATATGAATATTTAAAAGATGAAAAACTTGACGATTCCTATCATTTTGAGGTAAAATGATGAGAAAAAGTGAATGGAGGTGCCATAATGGATAATGAATCTATGATGGCTTTAAGTAAACAGCTTGAAGTTGAGTTTGACAGTCTTGTTGAAAACTGTTTGGTTTCAGGTGCGATAGATCTGAACTTATATCAGGAATATGATGTTAAGAGAGGGCTTAGAGACAGCTCCGGTAAAGGTGTACTGACAGGTCTTACTGAAATTTCGGATGTTACGGGTTATGATATAGTAAACGGTGTAAAAGAGCCTGCTGACGGAAAGCTTTTTTATCAGGGGTACGATGTTAAGAAACTCGTCGGTGAGGGGATAAAAAAGAAGTTTGCATTTGAGGAGACAACATATCTTCTTCTTTTTGGAAAACTTCCTACAGCAGAACAGTTAAATGTGTTTATAGAAGTAGTAGCCAGTCTTCAGGAATTATCGGGACAGTTTGTAAGAGATGTCATAATGAAAGCACCAAGTGCAAATCTTATGAACGGACTTCAGAAAAGTGTACTTACATTATATTCATATGACAGCAACCCTGACGACATTTCGATTCCGAATGTACTTAGACAGTCGCTTCAGCTTATTGCAAAACTTCCATTGATAGCCGTATATAATTATCACGCATACAGACATTTCAACTTTTTGGAGAGTCTTGTGATAAAGCCGCCTGTTAAAGGTCTTTCAACGGCAGAGAACATACTTCAGATGTTGAGACCTGACGGAAAGTACACGGAGCTTGAGGCGAGAGTTCTTGATGCGGCACTTGTTCTTCATGCGGAGCATGGTGGTGGAAATAACTCCACATTTACAAACCATGTTGTCACATCATCAGGAACAGATACATATTCGGCAGTAGCGGCATCCATAGCTTCACTTAAAGGACCTCGTCACGGTGGTGCGAACTTAAAAGTTCAGCAGATGTTTGCAGACCTTAAGGAAAATGTGAGTGACATTAAAGATGATTCCCAGATTGAGGGGTATCTTAAGAAAGTTCTTAAAGGCGAGGCATTTGACGGTTCAGGACTTATCTATGGTATGGGACACGCCGTATATACGATTTCAGATCCAAGAGAGCTTATACTTAAGGGATTTGCCGAGAAACTTGCAAATGAAAAGGGAATGCAGGATGAGTTTTTACTTCACGACACGGTCGAGAGGATAGCGGCAGAGCTTATCATGGCGAGAAGATACGTTATAAAGCCGGTATGTGCAAATGTTGATTTTTACAGCGGACTCATCTATACGATGCTTGGAATACCTGAGGAGTTGTTCACTCCGTTGTTTGCACTTTCAAGAATAGCGGGCTGGAGTGCTCACAGACTTGAGGAGCTTGTAAATAAAGAAAAGATAATAAGACCTGCATACAAATATGTCGGTCACCATAAAGATTATGTTGAATTAGAAGAAAGAAAATAAAAGATTAGAATAACAATCCAACCCCAAAAGATAATCGGCAATATCTGAGCCTGCTCATTGTATTGCCGGTTATCTTTTTATGTAGGAAGATACTCGTAACATAGTGTGAGGTCAGAGCAAAACGCTGGTTTGGATTTTTTTTGTGGAACAGTCTTTCAAATACACAGAAAAAACACAGATTCATCACTTTTTGTTAAAAATCTTCATATAAAATCATCTTATAAAATGATGTAGGAGTTAAAAGCGAATGGCATTGCATATATGTGATAGATATATGTATGGCAATTCGCAAGCATCTATGATAAAACGAATAAGAAAGGTGGAAAAATATATGAGAAAAAGATTTTTAACGATAGTGATGAGCCTTGTGCTTACCGTGTCAATGCTGACAGGATGCGGAAATTCAAAAAGTTCAGACAGCAGTTCAGAGAGCAGTCAGTCCTCTGCTTCAGTAGAGGACTCATCGAGTGGGGATGTCTCATCAAATACAAATTCAGACAGTTCATCAAATACAGACAATAATACAAACAATGATACAAATGCAAATTCAGATGAAAGTGAATATACGGTTTATGGCAAGGTTACTAAAGTAAGCAACGGAAAAGTGACTTATGAAGTCTTGGAAAAAGACAGCAGTCAGCCACAGATGCCACAGGGAAGCGGAGCACCTGACGCAAAGAACGGTGAAAAGCCGCAGAAGCCGCAGGGAAGTGGAGCACCTGACGCAAAGAACGGAGAGAAGCCGCAGGGAAGTGGAGCACCTAATGCAAAGAATGGTGAAAAACCACAGATGCCAAAAGGAAGTGGTGCTCCTGATATGAAAAATGGCGGTGGCATACCGGGATTTAAGAGCACAGGCAAAAAATCAACAGTAACTATTGGCAGCAGTGTGACTGTTCAAAAGTCAGAAATGGGTCAGAACAAAACAGATGCCACGGTATCGGATATTAAAAAGGGAAGTATAATCGGACTCGCATTTGAC
>JBNMLR010000363.1:0-3193 GCA_050874945.1 Butyribacter sp.
AGGATATAGTGAAAAAATCCATACACGCAAGATTTTTTTCACGCAAGATTTGTGCTATGCACAAACTTGCCATAAACCTCAAATGGCGCAAATAATATGAAATAGGAGATTAGATTTGGAAGATAAATTATATGATACATCGGAGCAGAAAGAAAGGATTATCGTGGTGGGGGTTGCCACCTCAGATAATGATGATACGGAAAAGTCTCTTGATGAACTTATAGAACTGGGGCAGACGGCTGGTGTTGAGACTGTTGCCAAAGTCATACAGAACAGGGAGAAGATTCATCCGGGAACTTATATAGGAAAAGGAAAAATAGAGGAGGTGAGGGAGCTTGTCATAAAGCATCACGCTGATACGGTGGTATGTGATGATGAGCTTACACCTGCACAGTTTAACAATCTGTCTGATATGCTCGATGTGAAAGTTATTGACAGAACTGTTATGATACTTGATATTTTTGCTAAGAGGGCATCGACGAGCGAGGGTAAACTTCAGGTGGAACTTGCACAGCTTAGATACCGTGCTTCGCACCTTATCGGTGGAAGAAGCGAGCTTTCAAGACTTGGCGGTGGTATAGGTACGAGAGGACCTGGAGAGCAGAAACTTGAGATAGACAGGCGTCTTATCAAAGAGAGGATAACGCAGGTCAGAAAAGAACTTGAACAGGTAAAAAGAACAAGAGAGCTGACGAGAAAGAAGCGTCAGGAAAATCCGGTGCCGGTTGTTGCGATAGTAGGCTACACAAATGCCGGAAAATCAACGCTTCTAAATCACCTTACGGGGGCAGGAGTTTTGTCGGAGGATAAACTTTTTGCGACGCTTGACCCCACCACGAGAAAACTTGTGAGAGAAAACGGTGAGGAGATTTTGTTTACCGATACCGTAGGATTTATAAGAAAACTTCCGCATCATCTTATACAGGCATTCAGAAGTACGCTTGAAGAAGCAAAGTACGCCGATATGATACTCCATGTTGTTGACAGTTCAAATGAGGATATGGATGCACAGATGTTTACGGTTTATGAGACGCTCAGAAAGCTTGAAGTCGGAGACAAGAAGATAGTTACGGCTTTTAATAAGATTGATATATGTGAGAGTGAGAACACATTGAAAGACCTTGTGGCGGACAGAACGGTTAAGATTTCGGCAAAGAACGGTGACGGTATAGAAAATATGCTTGAAGTCATAAGCGAAGTGATAGCGGAGGGAAAGAAACTTCTCGACAAGGTTTTTGGATATGATGAAGCGTCAGTCGTGGCAAGTGTCAGGAAATACGGTCAGATTGTAGAGGAGGAATACAGGAACGAGGGAATTTATATAAAGGCTCTTATTCCGAAAGAATATATGTATCTCTTCGTGAAAGAGGAGAAGAAAAAGGAGGCTTGGGAGGAATGAATCTTATAGCGTGTGTAGATTCAAACTGGGCGATAAGTAATAAAGGTGAAGTTCTTGTGTCAATCCCGGCGGATAAAAAGCTGTTTAAGGAATTGACGGACGGCAGGGTTGTCATTGGAGACAGGAGAACTATGGAATCCATACCGGGTGGGACAACGCTCGGCGGCAGGACGAATATAATCTTTACATCAGATAAAAATTATTCTTACGGCAATGCCATAATAGTCCATGATATGGACGAAGCACTGGAGGAACTTAAAAATTACGCTGATGAGGATATTTTTGTTGTCGGCGGGGAGAAAGTATATAAGGAGTTTCTTCCGTACTGTGAAAGGGCATATATAACAAAAGTCGATTATGAGTATCAGGCAGATGCCTATCTTGAAAATCTTGAAAAGTCTGATGAGTGGGTTATGACACATGACTCTGATGAATGGACTTACTATGACCTGGAATACTATTTTTATCAATATAAGAGGGTATAAAGAGCCAAAAACCATATGCGCAAATTTTTGGCTCGAAAAATCATATGCGCAAATTTTTGGCTCTCAAAAGTATATAGACGCAATAAAAAACCATGTCTGCCACAAGTGCGGTAAACATGGTTTTTGATTTTTGTTTATAAATTCGGTGCAGGAGAACTTGTTCTCCTGCCTTGAGATTTTTTATATACCGTTTAACTCAACCCTACCCCATTACAACTGTTACATCATAATGTGTCTGACCTTTTTCATAAGGAACTACAGTTGTGCCTGTGAGTTCTTTTCCGTTTACGATAAGTTTTACAACACCTTTTTCTACTTTTGAAGGATTTTCTACTTTGATGTTGTAGATTCCCTCACGGTATTTACGGGTCATTGTAAACTCTGTTCCCATCTCAGACGGGATACATGGGTCGATGCTGAGTCCGTTTAATGTAGGGACTACTCCGAGAATGTACTGTGAAACATTTACAAATGTCCATGCAGCAGTTCCCGTAAGCCAGCTGTTTTTAGCCTGTCCGAAGAAATGAGCGTCTTTTCCTGCTATCATCTGAGAGTAAACATAAGGCTCTGTGCAGTGAATTTCACTGATGTCCTCGATATAAGCAGGACAAGTCTTTTTGTAAATCTCAAAAGCTCTGTTTCCACGACCGATAACTGTCTCGGCACATGATACCCACGGATTGTTGTGGCAGAAGATACCTGCATTTTCTTTGTATCCAGGCGGATAAGAAGAAATCTCACCAAGCTCGACATGATATTTTGTGTAAGCAGGCTGTAATAATACGATACCGTATTTTGTATCAAGTTTTTCTTTTACAGAGTCGAGAGCTTTCTTTGCTTCGCCTGTCTCCACACCGATACCTGCAAGTACGCAGAAGCCCTGTGGCTCAATGTATATCTGTCCTTCTTCACATTCCTTAGAACCAATCTTTTTGCCGTATGCATCATATGCACGGACGAACCAGTCACCGTCCCAGCCGCCATTGAGTACGGCATCGTTCATTGCTGCAACTTCTTTCATTGCACGGTCAGCTTCTGCCTGGTCACCTGTATAAGCACAGAGGTCTGCGTATTCTTTACCGTATTTAACGAACATTCCACCGATAAATACTGACTCTGCAACAGGTCCCTCACTAGGTCCGAATGTCTGGAAAGATTCGCCCGGATGCTCAGAGAAGCAGTTGAGGTTAAGACAGTCGTTCCAGTCAGCACGTCCGATAAGCGGAAGATTGTGTGGTCCTTTGTGGTTTACGATATAGTCGAATGAGCGTTTAAGATGTTCCATAAGAGTAACAGCCTTGCTCTCGTC
>JBNMLR010000364.1:0-3191 GCA_050874945.1 Butyribacter sp.
AAAAAACGGACAGGACACAAAGCGGATGGATATGCCAAAAGAGAAGATACAACAGCTAAAGCTTGTGCAGGTCTATCATCCGTTAGTACATGATCCGGTAAAAAATGATATCGCAGCTAAAAAGTGTGTTCTCCTAACGGGGTCTAATGCTTCCGGAAAATCTACATTTTTAAAAGCAGTGGCCATTAATGTTTTGCTGGCACAGACGATTCACACTGTTTTGGCAGAGCAGTATGAGGCATGCTTTTCAGGCTGTAGTCCTCTATGGCGCTGCGAGATGACATTTTGGCGCAGGAAAGCTATTTTATTGTGGAAATCAAGTCACTAAAGCGTATTTTTTCGGCGATTGACAGAAATGGGGCACCGGTGCTGTGCTTCGTGGATGAAATCTTACGGGGAACCAACACGGTAGAGCGTGTAGCTGCTTCCTCGGAGCTGTTAGAGGCACTGTCTGAGAAACCTGTTATGTGCTTTGCGGCGACACATGATATGGAGCTTACTTATCTGCTAGAGGATAAATTTTCTAACTATCATTTTGAAGAGCAGTTTAAAGAGGGAGATATTCTGTTTGATTATTGTCTGAAGCAGGGGAGGGCAGATTCACGCAATGCGATCCGTCTGCTTTCCATGATCGGCTTTGAAGATGAACTGATTCAAAAGGCACAGGAGCGGGTGGAATATTTTTTGAAAAATGGAAACTGGCAATAGAAGATACGAATAAGCAGGCTATCCGCCAATGAGAGAACGTATATTTAGTTTGACTCTTGCAGCGCGGCAGTCGCCGAATGCGAGCAGGCTCGCGCTTGGCTTGTTGCTTCATAGGAATAAATCGAAAAAACCAGGCAATACTATTAGATGTCAGTAGGGACAGGCAGGAAAGGCTTGGTGAAAAGATGAATCAAAAAATGAAATATGCGTGGCTTGCAATTGGAATCATCGTAGTGATTGTGCTTGGAGATTATATCTGCTATCGGGTGGTGATCACTCAGATGGAGCAGATGCAGTCAGACTATGAAAAACGGGTGTCTGAACTTGTGGAAGTAGATGTCACGACACAGCTTGAAAATAAGGCAGAAAAGGTTGTGAAACGTATCGTCAGAAATCAGACGGAAAGTGTTTCTGCTAATGCTTCAAAAGAAAAGCTTGGAGTGAATACGGTTTTTCAGGTACAAAAATACAATGCCACAAAGGACACAACTGTGTCTGAATATGAAACGCTTCCGCAGGATCTGGTGGGAAAAACACGCAGTCAGGTGGATGAATACTGCAAAAATTATATGAACCGTCTGACGGCAGAAGAATATCTGGATGGTCTGCAAAGCATTGGTGTTGTTACTTTTTCGTCAGAGCGTCTGGTAATCAGGAAAATATATGACAGTTCAAAAGTAAAATTTCGCTATTATATGATTGCAGTAGATGGGGAAGTTGTTGTATATTATGGAGATAAGAAAACAATTTTTGATTATACGGGGATAAAAACCTCCAAGCTTGACAAAAAAGAGAGAAACGCTCTTAAAAAGGGCGTTGAAGTAAAAGATGAAGATGAATTGTACGGTATTTTGGAGAATTATTCATCGTAGCGGAGTACATTAAAGAAATGGAGATAAAAATGAGGAGTGTTCCGATTTTGATAATAGGCGGCGGTGCGGCAGGGATGATGGCTGCCGCATCGGTAATAGAGCAGGGCGGCAGAGTCATGGTGATTGAAAAGATGGCAATGCTCGGCAAAAAAATCCTTGCCACAGGAAACGGAAGATGTAATTTTACAAATTTAAAGCAGCAGCCTGAGTTTTACCATGTGACAGAGAATGACGATGTCTGGAAACTTCTCAGAAGATTTGACGAGAAAAAAACCATCTCATTTTTTAAGGAGACAGGAGTTTATCCTGAGGATAAAGACGGCTATATATATCCAATGTCAATGCAGGCGGTTTCGCTCAGAAATTGTCTTGCGAGAAAGCTTGATAAGGCAGAGATTCACTTCGGGGAGGAAGTGCTTGACATAGAGCAAAAGACAAGTGCGACGGGAAAAAATACGGGTTTTATCGTAAAAACGACAAAAGATAAATATCTTGCCAAAAAAGTTGTCGTGACGGCAGGCGGCATGGCTGCTAAGTGCCACGGGAGTGACGGAAAGTGCTTTGGGATATTAGAAAATCTTGGACACACGATAGTTGCTCCCGTTCCGGCACTGACTTGGTTTAAAATAAAAGAAAAATACACGAAACTCTGGGCAGGAGTCAGAGTGAAAGGCATTATAAGAGCGTATGATGAAGACAGAAAGCTGCTTGCACAGGACAAGGGTGAATTGCAGCTTGTCGCTTCGGGAATATCGGGAATACCGGTGTTTCAGGTCAGCAGATATGTTTCAAGGGAGCTTGAAAAATCAAAAAGACCATATATCGAAGTGGATTTTTTACCGGATTTTAGTGTGGAAGAATTGAACGGTGAGCTTTTGAGGAGAAAGCAGTGCACACCGGAGCTTGAAACTTCATATATACTTGAGGGAATTATGAACAATAAACTCACTGATGCCGTTTTATCAAAATGCGGTATAAGCAATAAGGCTTTGCTAAGTGAACTCACGGACAAACAGTGCCAAAATATATGTGCGGCAGTAAAGTGTTTCAGAGCAGATGTAAGCGAAACAGCGGGATTTGACAATGCACAGGTTACATCGGGCGGTGTCAGCAGAAGTGAGATAGATTTTGATGATATGAGTTCAAAAGTCTGTGACGGATTGTATCTTGCCGGTGAGATAGTTGATGTTGACGGCATATGCGGCGGCTACAATCTCCAGTGGGCATGGAGCAGCGGATATATTGCAGGAATGAGTGCGGCAGGAGGAAAACAGAAGTGATACATATAGGTCAGTTGAAGATACCTGTTGAAAAAGTTATGGCGGAGGCTTCAAAACAGGATTTAAAAAAAGGAATAATATCGGCTGGTGAGACTGCCGTTATAAAGAGATATATTGAAAAAAAGCTGAAAATAAAGCAGAGTGACATAAAAGAATTTACGGTGCTTAAAAAATCGGTAGATGCGAGAAAGAAAGAACAGATATTTTTTATCTATCAGGTTGATTTTTACTCAGATAATGAAAAAAAAGTCTTGAGCCGTTATAAGAAAAATGATGTGACGATAAAGAATGAGAAAAAGGAAAATGATACAGTGGACAACACAGTTGCGGC
>JBNMLR010000365.1:0-3190 GCA_050874945.1 Butyribacter sp.
GAAAAAGGGGAGGAGTAAAATGATAAGATTAGAGAATATATACAAATATTACTATTCTGAGTCATCGGTCACACAGGCACTCAGAAATGTAAATCTTGAATTTTCAAAAGGTGAGTTTGTTGCAATCACAGGTGAGAGCGGCAGTGGAAAGACGACGCTTTTAAATGTGATAAGCGGTATTGATACATACGATGAGGGCGAGATGTATGTTGATGGACAGCCTACATTCCAGTATGACGATGATGACTGGGAGGAGTACCGCCGAAATAAAATAGGCTTCGTTTTCCAGAATTATAATCTTATAGGGCACTATACCGTACTTGACAATATGATAAGTGCACTTCTTATACTCGGTGTCGGCGAGAAGAAAGCAGAGAAAAAAGCGTTAAAATATCTTGAGAAAGTCGGACTGAAAGGTTTTGAGAAAAGCAAGGCTTCAAAACTTTCAAGCGGTCAGAAACAGAGACTTGCCATTGCGAGGGCACTTGCAAAAGAGACGGATATTATCATGGCGGATGAGCCGACAGGAAATCTTGACAGCGAGACAGGACTTCAGATAATAAAACTTTTGGCTGAATTATCAAAAGAAAAACTTGTTATCATGGTAACGCACAATTATGAACAGGCACAGGACTATGTGACGAGAAAGGTCAAGATACATGATGGCGAGATAGTGGTTGATGTTGCAGTGAATACGGATAAGTCGACAAATGATAAAGAACAGCAGAGTGACGATGATAAAGAAAGAAGTTGGCAAAAAAATTTTAAAGGTGAGAAAAGGCTGTTAAAGTCTGCCTATGAGAATTCGGAGATAATACACATAAAAGAAGATTTAAGTGAAAAAAGGAAAGAAGAAAATTACATTGCAAGGTATTTTGCGTGGAAGAATTTCTCTACACAAAAGTTGAGAGGACTGTTGTTTATAGTATTTTTTATGGTTGTTTCAACTGCATCATTCCTGTTTTTAGGTCAGATATATTCCAATATTGATGATTCATCAACAAAAAAATATGACGATTCGGTTTATGCCAATGGTGACAAGACGAGAATATCCGTAAGGAAAAAAGACGGAACAGCTTTTAATAAGAGTGATATAGAAAAGCTGAATAAGTTAAAATATGTAAAAAATACGGACATATGTGACAGGGCAGACGATATAAATTATTACTGCGAGGAGGGAAAGGACTATAAGTATTCATATGGTGCGGTAGACTCGGACGACTCATCATTTACATATCACTCTCATACGCAGTCGGAGGACAACTGGACATTTGCAAAAGGCATTAAAAAAGCAGTAAAAAAAGACATGAATGTTAAATTTGTCAAAAAGGATAAATTTATGAGGTCAGTAAGCTGCATTACAAAATCAGACCTTGCAAAAGGCAGGCTTCCAAAGAAAAACAATGAGGTTGTCGTGTATTCAAAGGACAGTTCAGTAGTCGGAACGACGAAGAGATTTTATTTTACGGCAAAGAATATCTGGGGAATGGACGGATATTACTATGAAGATATGAAGATAACAGGCTGTCTTAAGGAAGAGACAGAGCAGGCATATTTTGCTGAAAGTCTGTGCAATATGCTTTCGTCATCTGAAAATGGGTCAAAATTTAAGATTGATTTTATGTATGATAACAAGACTGACCGTTATCAGGGAAGTTATAATATGATTCCGATATACAGTGAAACAAGAGATAATCTGTATGACAGTAAAGCGGATATAACTGAGGACGAGGACACAAAAGACAGAGAATATGATTATAGAAACGGAGTACCGTCAGGCGAAAAAGCAAGAGCTTCATGTAATACACTGGTTACACTAAACAATATAGGCGAGTATGATGAAACATACGATGAAGATGCTACTGCGATGATGGGAACAGACAGACTTACCATTACAAAAAAAGATAAAAATGGTGAGCTGACAGGAGAAAGTGATAAGCTTGAATTTGAAGTGACGAAAGAAGTGACTGATTATTCGGACAGGTTTATAGAAATCTCAAAGCACCTTTATTATAAGTATTTCAAGAATGAGAGCAATCAGGCGGCGCTCTATATCAGCAATTACGCAAAAACTGATAAAGTTATAAAAAGTATTGAAAAGCTTGATAAAAATTTAGAGGCTGTAAGTGCCTACAGAATGTCTCTCGGAGAATACAATGATGAAAAAGTATCAGAGCGTCTTGTAACACTTGGAATAGCACTCGGAGTTCTTGTAATGCTTCTCATACTTGAAACATTTATTCTTCGTTCACTCATGAAGATTAAGATTAAAGATTATTTTGTATTTAAATTTATAGGTATGAAGTTGAGGATAATAAACAGGATAAGTATTTTGGAAATGTTTTCATATTGTGTGGTTACGATAGTTTGTGTGACAGCGGCAGCAAATGTTATCGCACTGTGCGGCAGCAGTGTTATGACGGATATACTTGCATATTATACGATTCCGTTTTATCTGATTTTTATAGTGTATAATCTTATTCTCTGCGGTGTTACGGTAAGGGCGTTTAATAAGTTGCTGGTACGACGAATGATTAATGGCTGATGAATAGAACAGTTGATTTTAGTTGTACCGGAGGGAGGTTTGAAGGATGATCAGAGTTAAAAAATTAAATAAATATTTTAATAAGGGAAAAAATAATGAACTTCATGTGTTAAATGATATAAATCTGGAGTTTGAGAATAAGGGACTTGTTGTAATATTAGGCGAGAGCGGTTCGGGAAAGACCACATTTTTAAATACGATAGGCGGACTTGATGTGTTTGCCGACGGTGAGATAGATTATGACGGTGAGACTGTAAACAGATATTCACCAAAGAAGATAGAAAAAATAAGAAATGACAAATTCGGATATATATTTCAGAATTATTATCTTTTGATGGACTACTCTGTTGAGTACAATGTAAAACTTGCACTCAGCGTCTATGACATGACGGAGGAGGAGAAGCAGGAGCGGACGGAGTATGTTCTCAATGCCTTAAATATGGGGCGTTACAAAAAGAAACTTATCTCTGAACTTTCAGGCGGACAGCAGCAGAGAGTATCTATCGCAAGGGCACTTGTAAAAGCACCGTCAATAATACTTGCCGATGAGCCGACGGGAAATCTTGACGAGGAAAACACGATAAACACTATGAGCCTTTTGAGAAATATCTCAAAGGAATGTCTTGTGATTGTGGTGTCACATGA
>JBNMLR010000366.1:0-3174 GCA_050874945.1 Butyribacter sp.
GAATGTGTCATTCCTGAACATCCGATAGTCTCAACTAAAGCTTCCTGTATAATACCTTCCTTAACATTGAGAGTAAGTTTGCACGCACCCTGCTGTGGTGCACACCAGCCTACACCATGTGTAAAGCCGGAAATATCCTTTACTTCTTTTGCCTTAACCCATTTTGCTTCTTCAGGGATTGGTGCACAACCATGGTGTACTCCCTGAGCTACTGGGCACATGTTTTCTACTTCCTGTGAATAAATCATGTTCTTGCTCCTTTCAATAATGCTTATTATCTGCGACATTATCCGCAGTCCTAAACTATATTTTCGCATAAATTGATTGTGAAGTCTATACCTTTTTGAAAAATTTTGTCAAAAAATTTCAGATATTGCAGGATTTTATTTAATAAGCCGGCAGAAACAGCAAAAACCGGCAATAATTGATAATGAGTTATCAATTATCCCCGGCTTTTGTCAGTTCTAAAATATGTTTATATATCTGTGTGTGTCATAAAGTTTTCCGTTGTGCTTTATGGCAAGTTTATAGTTTCCGTGAGCTATATCCATAAGCGGCATACTCATATAATAATGCTGTGTTCCAAATACCTCAATGGTCTGCTCCGAATCAGTGAAATCCTGTATATATGTGCTGTTTTCATTATAAAGATAAATTTTTTCAAGTGTATGGTCAAGTGCCCTTATCTGTAATAATTCGCCATACATACAAATCTGCGGTTTATCGTCATTATCTTCAATATCATCGAAATCAAGCATTTTGGTAAAGTCCTCAGCATCTTTATCTGCCTTTACAGGTGCATAAAGCTCTCCGACTACCATATCCTTAGAAAAATCTAACGGTTTTGCCATATCGTTAATGTTAAATTCTATTGAATGTGCACTGAAATAATCCAACTCAGATGAAAATTCATTTGTAATCTCACCCGTATTGTAGTCTATTTCAAATATTTTTCCGTTATAGCCGTCAACAGGCGGTTTAAGATTTGCACACATGGCAAATACTTTTCCTGTCTCTGCGTCATATTCCTCATTTGACCTTGTTACACTTAAAGGAATAGGGAAGTATTTATCCTGCTTGACAGTCATTTTTTTCTCATCAATAGTAAAGAACATTATGTTTGATTTCTTTTCTTTATCAAACCATTTGACAGGTCGTCTGTTTGCCGTATGATTATCAAAAAGCATTACACGAAGCCTGCCGTCCTTATTTTTTTCATCGTGCACTATCTGGATAGCGTGCTGCTGGAAGAACCATTTTATATCACCCTCAGGTTTAAGGACTTTGTCCTCAACATTAGTTCCATTGTAAAATTTAGGGTTTGTCAATATCCAGACAAGTTCACCTTTCTCAAGACTTATCTTTGCGATAGTGTGAACATTACGCATTGAAATGACAACAGAGTCATCCTCAGCAATATATTCTATTGAATTTATATGTGCCCAGTCATTTCTTGTAATATATTTTTCAGGAAGCAGATGGTTCATGTTTATCTCTTTTACTGCTTCACCTGTAAATCTGTCTATCTCGACTATCTCGTTTTCCATAAATGTGTCATCAGTCGAACTTGAAAGTGCAAGTATGTTTCCACCCGGCTCCTTTTCTATCGCCCAGTGATGAAGTCCTTTTTTATCATAATAAGTACGATAAACCCTGCCCATCATATCCATTTCGTGCATTACAACTGTATTTGCATTTCCCCATGCAGGTCTTCTCATATGCTTTTCAGGAAATAAAAAGCGTCCGTCTTTAAACAGATACACACCACAATACTGAGGAATTCTATTGAGTGCAAAGCGAACATTTCCCTTTTTGTCAAACGCATAGACACCGCCATGATACCCGCCTGAAACAAAAATAAAATCTTTTGACAATGGCTGTGTGCTGTTTGAAAGTTCTACGGCATTGTGAACCGGTTTGTTAAGACCTCTTATGATAATACGCAATTTTTTTGAAGCGATTACACTGTTATTCTTATCGAGCAGTCTCATGATAATGATATTTACTGAACTTTCATACAGTCCCAATATAGGAACCCTGTGATATTTAGTCATTATCTCATCACATACCGTGTAGTCCTCACTCCCTCTTTTGCCGACTATTGTATATTGAACTTTACAGGATACATCCGTCACAAACAATGCAAGTGCAGATAAAGGTGCGATACGATGCGGATTTTTGATGACAAGCATATTGTCGAAATCATATTCCTTGCTTTTTAATATCTCATTTATGGCTACTTCTCTTTTATAAGATGATATTGCAGCAACTTCTGACTTTGAGTCTATATTTGTTTCATAATTATTACTTATGTTGTTGTAAGTGATATTGTTTGCCCGTACCTGTTTTTCAAGCCATTTATAATTGGCTACAAGTGCATTCATTGTTTTTTTCTTGATAGGTGCTAATAATTTGTTTATCGTTTTCATGGTTCCATCCTTGTTTACGGTTCAAGTCATATTCTTAAGATTTTCTTAAGATTTATGCTGATACAAATATTAAAATACAAATATGTCATTTTTTTTGCAAAAATATGTTAATTCTGTCATTTTTTAACATAGTTGTTTAGATTTTGTATAATTTCTATAGTCCTAAATTATTTTTATGCAAAACTTTGTAACATAATTGCATTGAATTGGTAAGGTTCTGTTTGATATAATATTATTTACTGGGTTAATCATATCCATACAATGTACGGAGGAATATTAAAATGAAAAATCTTAATGAATTACTTGATGGTTATAAGGTAACAGAGCTTAAGGAAATTGCCAAAAATTCCGGAGTTAAGGGTTATTCAAAATTAAAGAAAGCAGAGCTTGTTGATACTATTATCTCAAGACTTGCAGATGTTGATGTATCAACACTCGATCTGCCTGATGAGATTAAAAACAGTGTAAATGCAAATATACAGAATACGGCGGCAAATATGGTCGCAGCTATCGCTGAGGATGAAAACAACGCCACTGTCACAGGAAATAAAGCTGCAACGGAAAATGATGCAAATACAGACGATGACGGTGTTATCAAACTTAAAAACCGCTTATTCGGGGTTGCACCGCTTGTTGCAAATGTAATTCCTGAGGATATGCCTGTACCCCCATCAAAAACACCAAACAGTTTTATGCAGATAAAAAAGATTTATCCTAATGATAAATGCCCTTGCGGAAGTGGCAA
>JBNMLR010000367.1:0-3139 GCA_050874945.1 Butyribacter sp.
ATCCTATAATGTGTGCCGGAAATCGAAAGCTGGTACACGCAAGGGTCGTTGCAAACCATCTTGAAAATTCAGATATGCTCTATCTTGAGGGTGCAAGAAAATGTGAGATAAGTAATTGCGAATTTGATGGAGCATTAAGGACAGGCGGTATAAATATAAAAGGGACAAATGTAACGATAAAAAATTCACTTTTTAGAAATACATCTGGAGGAAGAGCAGTATTTAATGCATATCGTCCCGTTATAAAAGAAAGTATATTTAACTTCTGTCAGGACGGAGCAATATATACACAGGGCGGAGAGATTGAGAAATGTGTATTTGTAAACTGCCGTGCAAAAAGCGGGGCAGGAATAAGTATGTATGGAAATAAGGGGATTGTAAAGCATTGCAATTTCAAAAGATGTATAGCAAAAAAGGGAGGGGGAGCAATAGACAGGCAGGTAGGAACACACATAGAAAAATGCCTGTTTGAGGAATGTAAACCTGCCGACATATCATAGCAGAGTTCTATAAACATGGCAGCACAGGCGGGGTCTTTACAAATCTGTTTATAAATTTTATGGAACATATATAGAAATATATACAAAAGAAGCACATCCTATGCGGAATGTGCTTCTTTTGTATTGTCATCAGATGATGACTCATTATCATTATCTGATTTTGGAAGCAGATGAAGTTTTACTTTATCAATATGATTTTTGGCAGCTTCCAAAACGGTATATGTCGCATAGTTATCTGAAACAGTCTCTCCGGCATCAGGAAAGTGATCCAGAAGATTTATTATGTGTCCTGCAATGGAATCATAATCTTCAGATTCAATCTTAATTCCGAGTGCTTCATCTATATCATCAAGTTTGGCGACACCAAGTATGATATAGTCACCGTCTTCGGTCGGTGTTATATCGTCTTCTTCGTTGTCGTCATATTCATCTCTTATCTCACCGACGATCTCCTCTATCAGGTCCTCAATAGTAAGAATGCCGGATGTAGAGCCGTATTCATCAAGGACTATTGCCATAGGAATCGATGCCGATTTCATTTCAAAAAACAGTTCAGATATTTTTTTATATTCATAAGTAAAATATGCTTCACGCATAACATCTGAAATCTTAAAATCTTTTTTATCGCCCTGATAAAAGAATAAATCTTTGAGGTTTATTATACCGACGACATTGTCCCTGCTGTCATCATAGACAGGCATACGTGTAAATTTTTCTTTCGAGTAAGCCTCGATAAGTTCATCATATGTAAGGTTCAGCTCAACGAATTCAACATCCATTTTTGGAACCATTACATCTTTTGCAAGAGAATCACCAAAATCAACAACATTTGTTATCATCTGGCGTTCTTCGCTCTCTATAACACCCTCTTTGTGACTTACATCAACGATCGTTCTCAGCTCATTTTCAGTGATGGCAGGCTGCTTTGTAGTATCTATGTGAAGTATCTTCAAAAGCAGTTTTGAGAACTTGTCAAATACATATGAGACAGGTCCTAATACTGAGGTGAGCCAATATATCGGTTTAGCATAAAAAAGTGACATTTTTTCTGAATTTACCGTGGCAAATGATTTAGGCATGATCTCGCCAAATATTATGACCAAAACAGTAAGTATGCCGGTGGCAATTCCTGTTATAAGGCTTGCCGAGTCGGAAAAACCTGACTTTTTGGCAATGTTAATCGCAAATGTCGTGGTAAGTGATGATGCCGAAAGGTTTACGATATTGTTTCCTATCAGTATCGCACTTAACATTTTTGTAGGTTTTTCGCAAAGTTTTAATACCAATGCAGCTTTTTTGCTGCCATCATCAGCCATAGATTTAAGACGCATTTTATTTACTGTTGTAAGACAGGTTTCCGCAGATGAAAAAAATGCGGAAAGAACCAGTAAAATAAGTAGTATTATCAGTTTCGAGGCGTCGCCAGAATCCAAAAAAATCAACTCCAATCGTTTAATAGTTGTTTAATATGTATAAACAATCAATATTTTACCTATATATTATGCAGTTGTCAAGTTTTGATGCCGATTATAAAATTGTGAAACTTTTGTGAAAGTGAAGAAAAAATGTCAGAAAACTATTGCAAAAATTATAAAATTGTTATACAATAAATATACAAATTAAGACAGCGACGTCAATCGTGTATATGTCACAGTGAGGAGGATGATATGCGAAAGAAATCCCATATTTCATTGGCATGGTACTTGATGAACAATGAAGGTATGGAGTCACTTAAACATCATAAAGGATCATTCTATATTGGAAGTATATTACCGGATTGTATTCCTTCATTTTTAGTAAGGAAACATACTATTGAGGATTCCTTTGATGTACTTGAGAAAGAAATCAGCAGACTGGTATCACATTTTGACCCGATTAGAGGTTTTGATAGCTATTTTTGCAGACACTTAGGAGTGATTACTCATTATGTCGCTGATTACTTTACCTTTCCACACAATCAGAATTTCCCCGGAAATTTAAAAGATCATTGTATCTATGAGGAGGAGCTTAAAAAAGAGCTTCGCAGTTATGTACGGGAGCCGGGAGTAGAAAGAGGAAGATTGAGTGAATCGGTTCACACACCTGAAGCAATTCTTGGTTTTGTTCAAAGGATGCATCAGATTTATATGCGTATGCAAAGTGGAGTGAAACGTGATTGTGAATATATATTGGAGCTTTGTCATACAGTAGTTGATGCGTTACTTATATTATGTGAGGAACTTACAAAGAATATGCATTTATCTTTAGTATCATTATAAAGTTTGGATTATGGAAGACGGTAAGTTTTATGAGGACGGAGCCGTACGACGATAGATTAAAGGAGCATTTGTTGCGAGAAAAAAGAAGCGGCAGATGCTTCTTTTATAGTTTTGCAATTTCATAAGATAAAAAAATTATTCTCAGAAAGCCCGTAAATTAAGGCTTTTTGACGTTTTTTGGCAAAAATTTCAAAAAAAATTAAAAAAAATTGAAAAAAGTACTTGCATTTTCAAAAAAGATGTTATATACTAAGCAAGTGCTCAGCGAGAGAGACAAAAAACAGAACAACAAAGTAAAAGATGATGGGCTATCGCCAAACGGTAAGGCACTGGACTCTGACTCCAGCATTTCAAGGTTCGAATCCTTGTAGCCCAGTTTTA
>JBNMLR010000368.1:0-3137 GCA_050874945.1 Butyribacter sp.
AACATAGACATATTGATATTTGCAGGCCACAAATCAATGTATGGTCTTTTCGGAGTGGGCGGATTTATAACAAACAGCAGGATATTTGACCGTGACAAAAACATTACACCGGTAATATTCGGTGGAAACGGAGAAGACTCTTTAAATCTTGAATTATCACAAAAAGGGATTTCCAGATACGAAGTGGGAAGTCCTAATATCGCAGCAATAGGAACACTAAAAACAGCCATAGAGACAATAGAAAAGGATTTAGCCGGGACATGGGAAAGGGAAAACAGGCTGCTTAAATACCTGATAGAAAAATTAGAAGCCATTGACGGCATACATATATTTCAAAAGCCACAGACAGAAGAAGAATTTAAAAATCACATAGCGGTACTATCAATAGGGTTTGAAAAATATATGTCAGACGATGTTGGGACGATATTAGACGGTGAATACGATATAGCCGTCAGAACAGGGTATCACTGTGCACCGCTTGTGCATGATGTGATAGGAAGTAAGCGGTATGGCGGAACGGTCAGGATAAGTATGGGGCGGTTTACGACAAAAGAGGATGTGGACGGGCTTGTGGCAGCAGTAAGGGATATGAGGTAGGACAAAGGAGGATGGAGAGATGAGTGAGAATATAACAAATGCAGATTATATCAGATACTTAAATTCATTACACAATTATAATGCAGGAAATTCAAACTCTTATGGAGAGAGTAATATTAAAAATAGTTTTTTTAAAGAAGTGATGGTCGATGTGGAGATATGTGATTTTATATTAGAGAAAATAAAAAAAGAGCAGCCGCATATAATCATACTTACGGGTCATGCAGGTGATGGAAAGACCAGTATAATGCATCAGTTTTTTCAAAAGGCGGGGATTAGTGTTGATATTTTATCGAAAACAAAAAGTGTTTGGGTAGCTGAAGGAAAAAAATGTTTTTGTATTAAAGATTTTAGTGAATTTTCGGAAGAAGAAAGGAGAGATTTACTAAGGGATGTTTTAAACAGACCAAAGAATGGTGAATATGTGTTTATGGTTGCTAATACAGGTCCGCTTATAAACACATTTGGGGAAATGTTTGACGAGGGTGAGAAGAGAGAAAAAGCAAAGATTGAACTTATTGATGCTATGGATGCAAATGATGGAAACATTAAAAAAATCTGTGGAAATGATATGTGTGTGATAAATGTGGCTAAAACAGATAATACATATTTTGCAGCAGAATTTTTAGAAAAACTTATAAATCCACAGCTTTGGGATAAATGTATGCAGTGTGTCAAAAAAGAATATTGTCATATATTGAGGAATAAAGAGATTATTGAAAACAATAAAAGTCAGGTAAGAGAATTTATAAATAATCATTTCATATGGCTGAATGAGCATGGAGAAAGATTGACAATAAGAAGTATGACAGAGCAGCTTGCGTTTATGTTCACAGGCGGAGTTGACTGTGAGGGTGTTAAGAAAGTGGCAAAAGAGCACTATTATAAATATCTTTTTAGTAATCTTTTCTTTGGATACTATGGAACTGAAATTAATGAAAAAGCATCCGGAATTTTGGCAGTTAATGCAGCAAGAAAATGCAGGTATGAATATAAGCGTATGAGAGCTGATGAGAGTCTCATTTTAAATCAGGATTTTGAAAATATATTTGATAAAGAGGTAGCAGCTATAGTAAGTGCATTTTGCAATAAATATTCTGCCGTAAAAGGGAGTAATGAATTCTTAAGAAGAACCTATATTTTTTTGAACAGATGTGAATATGAAAAAGAAATAAAGAAAAGAGATATGGAGGATATTTTTTCCAGACAATTTCAGCGGTTTGTTGAACTTTCTGCATCAGATGATAAAACGCCAGGAAAGGAAGAAACAAAACTGGTATGTGATGCATTATCTATGATATATACAGGTGTGATTGATAAGGATGAAATAACATTGACATTATGCAGACATTCTGGGATAAAACAAAATGTGCAGCTTTCCATTGGTAAAATATCCAGGGATGATGTGTATATTGAATTACAAAGACCACCGAAGAACAGCTTTATTCGTCAAAATAAGCTCTTGTTTAGTCATGAAGATAAAGGGACTGTGGATTTTAGGCTTACACTTCCAATGTTAGATTATTTTGATGAACTTAGAAGAGGTGTCATAGAAACAGACATAGATCCGCAGTTATCACAGGGCATTGAAAACTTTAAAACGCAGATAGAGAAAAAATTTGCCAATGGAAACAGAAAAAGGGATTGCCTGGAAATATTAGTAAGTAGCGATGGAAAAAACAAAAAACTGAAATTTGAAATAGATAATGATAATTTAAGCATAGAATAGGAGGAAATATGGATATTTTTGACAATTTTCCCATAGTTAAAGTAAAAGACCGTTCTTTTAGTACGATACTGAGAAAAAATAATATTGGTTCATTGTTTTTTGGAAACAGATTTAAATCTGAGCAGACATTGTATGAATATCTTATAGAGTTTTTATTGGTATTTGTATCACCCAAAAACAAAGATTTAAAAAGTGGAGAAATGGAATTTCATTGTGTTAATGATGAGGGCGGAGGATATGAAATCGAAACACAGACGGACACAAATTTTAGTTATTGGGCTTATGCCAGAATGGGGCTTAGAAGATTTATATTTTATGATAGGTTTATGAAAAAAGGAGCAATAAAAGCAGATGAAGAAGCCTACGATTTTCTTATAAAGGAGCTGGAGCGAAAATTTGGAGCTAGAAATAAAAACAGCAGTAATTATAAAGATGCGGTTGAACATATTGAAGGACTTCAGGATTTATTTCATGGCTATGCCGTAGTTATAAAAAACAGATTTTGGGGAGCACAGGCACTTTTGCCGGTATGTCCGGAATTTATAGTATGTAGTTGTGAACCCTCTGAAGCCGCCAGGTTAAAAAATAAAAATGTTGATTGGGAAAATAATAAGCCCTCTGTTGACACAAAGTTTGATTTCACAAAGCACAATTTTATAGCAAGAGGTGGAGAAATGTACTATCTTCACATTTTACAGGGACTTATCGGAAAAGAAGATAAAAAGAAAAAACTTGAAATGTTATTAAAGAAACTGATGGTGGATAATTGTAAGAAATTGTCATTAGCAGCCCGATTTGTCCAGGATACATG
>JBNMLR010000369.1:0-3119 GCA_050874945.1 Butyribacter sp.
CCTGAAGTTCTTTGTATATATTCTGAAGTGACGGCGGTATCTCTTTCTGACTTGGCGGCACTGAAAAGCTAAGTCCGTGTGCCTGATTTACATTGTGATACGGGTCCTGTCCTAAAATCACGACTTTCACTTTTGACAACGGTGTAAAATGAAACGCATTAAATATATCATCTGCCGGCGGATATACAACAACTCTGCTATACTCTGCCTTGACAAACTCAAACAAATCTCTGTAATACGGTTTTGCAAACTCCGGCTTCAAAGCCGGAAGCCAGTCATTATCAATCATTCCCATAACTTTCTTCCTCTTTTCTGTAAATACTTATAATGCTCCCCTATGCTAAAGTATAGCGGCTGCAAAAACTTTTTATCCCAAAACACAGTAATGGCTGTAAATCAGCTTTTCACGCATGATAAACTATAACAATTATTAAATCAGCAAAACTAAATGAAATATCTGCTTAAAGTCTTACGCTGATACCCTCATCTCTAAGATACTGCTTTACCTCATTTATCTCAAGCTCTTTGTAGTGGAAAAGTGATGCTGCAAGCACTGCATCTGCATTTCCATCTGTAAATGCTTCTTTGAAATGTTCAAGTTTTCCTGCTCCACCTGATGCGATAACAGGTATATTTACATTGTCAGAAACAGTTCTTGTAAGTTCAATATTATATCCGTCTTTTGTTCCGTCACAATCCATACTTGTGAGCAATATCTCACCTGCACCGAGTTCATATGCTTTAATCGCCCAATCAATGGCATCTATCCCCATATCAACACGGCCACCGTTTTTAAAGATATTCCAGCCTTTGCCATCCTCTCTCCTTTTCGCATCAATGGCAACAACAACGCACTGGCTTCCAAATTTCATGGCAGCCTCAGATATAAGTTCAGGATTTAAGATTGCGGCAGAATTTACGGCAACCTTGTCAGCTCCCTCTCTTAAAACAGCCTTAAAATCATCAACAGTCCTTATACCGCCACCGACTGTAAACGGAATAAACACCGTTTCCGCAACTCTTCTTACCATATCTATCTTAGTCGCTCTCGCATCAGAAGATGCCGTTATGTCAAGAAATACAAGTTCGTCTGCACCTGCTTTTCCATAAGCTGCACCGACCGTGACCGGATCACCCGCATCTTTGAGATCCACAAAATTTACACCTTTGACAACTCTGCCGTTATTTACATCCAAACATGGAATTATTCTCTTTGTAAACATATATCTACCAAGCCTTTCCTTTATTGCTGTTCACATTGCAGATGCGACCAGCAGCTTTTTCTATTTCACTTTTCTGCACGATTTGATTTTCTACCCAACTAAAATTAAATATTTTATTCGTTGTACTAAAAATATTATAATGCCAAAAATTTTTACATTAACATTACCGTCTGCTTTAACTATCGCATCACATTTTATAACTCACAAAAATTCTTTAATATCTGCAATCCGACATCACCACTTTTTTCCGGATGAAACTGGCAGGCAAATATATTGTCATGCTCAACAGATGCATGAATATGTGTGATGTACTCGCTAGTTGCCGCAACATCGTTTTCATTTTCCGCCTGAAGATAATATGAATGAACAAAGTACACATACGAATTGTCAGAAACTCCCCTGAAAAGTCTGCTTCCCTCTTTTATCTTAATCGAATTCCATCCCATGTGAGGAATTTTATAACCATCTTTTTCCGGAAATTTAACTATCTTTCCTGGAAGAAGTCCAAGACCTTTTACTCCCTGTCCCTCCTCGCTGCTCTCAAACATAAGCTGAAGTCCGAGACAGATTCCTAAAAACGGTTTATTCTCTTTAACTATCTCATGTATCACATCAACAAGACCAAATTTATTAAGTTTCTCCATCGCATCACCGAAAGCACCCACTCCCGGTAAGATAACTTTATCCGCTTTAAGAAGCTCCTCCCTGTCTCTTGTGACTACACACTCCTCACCAAGATATAATAAAGCTTTCTCAACGCTCTTAAGATTTCCTGCATCATAGTCTATTATTGCTATCATTCTATCAAATCCTTTCAAATCAAGCATTTTTCCAATGCTTGCGTACATTTCAAACAATTCTTGCTGTCATTTCATTACATTTCTGTATGTTTCGTTACATCTCATTACACATTGTAATTAGCAAATATTTAGTATGCTAAAATTCATACTAATTAGCATTTAGTTGATTCGCTATCGCACTGATTTGTGTAAGCTGTTCAACTCCTGGCTTTACATCCACATAGTTATCCATCGTTGTAGCTATATTGCCATGCCCCAATATGTACTGTAATGTCTTTGGTGGTAAATACTGCATATTCGTAGCAAATGTATGTCTGCATATATGAGGTTCAAATTTACGAATAGGATTTTCTGGATTCGCATTGTTAAACCTTTTAATACAATTCTGTAGATATTCTTCTACATGACCTCTTACAATAGTTCTTCTGCTTCTCGTTGCAAGAAATACAAATCCTTCATATGCATTGCCTTGTTCATCGTAACATACAGGTTCTATATCGCCTTTTAAATAGCGATTCTCAATAATACGCTGGAAACTTTCATACACACCATCTGTCATAGGAATAGTTCTTACACCATTCGTTGTTTTCGTAGGCAGCACAACATGAGTGTGATTGATACATTGTAACTGTTTGTCAACGGTTATCATTCGATTGTCCATATCAATGTTTTCAAGAGTAAGTCCACATAATTCCGACGCTCTTAATCCACTCCAAAACAATACATATAACATATCATAGCAATGTGAACTATGCGTGTCTTTTGAACAGAAATCAAGAAATCTGTTCATATCTTCTACAGAAAGAGCTTCCATCTTCTTACTGTCGCTCCTGTCTGTTGTTATGCGTCTGAATGGATTCTTTGCTACATAATCATAATCTAAAGCATACTCAAAGGTTCTTTTAATAAGACTAATTTGTGTCTGAATAGATGAACCTCTATACTTTTTCTTCATATCAGCAAGCCACTCTTCACAATGTTCTGGTCTGATTTTTCCAATCTCCATATAACCCAGCTTATATTGTTTCAGCGTATTCACTGTAACATTGTAACCAACTTTAGTATTGTGTGCTAACTTCTTTCTGTTGTATAAAGA
>JBNMLR010000370.1:0-3098 GCA_050874945.1 Butyribacter sp.
AAATTCCCATATGCACACAGGTAAATAATACCGGGACTATGATAAGTATTAAAATAAGAATGATAAGCAACGGTATATAAAAATTATGCTTTGATTTTAAGTCTGTAGTTTTCCTTTCGGATGAAAAATTTATATCCATGTATGTGTAACTCCTGTCAAAAAATTAATATAACGGTTTGTATATGATATATCCGGATGCATTGCACTGTCGCATTTTGTACCGGATGATATGGTAAAACGGATGCTTTTGCACCGTATATTATAATTATATCGTATTGCCAAATAAATAACTATGAACAAATTTGAACTTTTTTTGCTTTTTGTTACAATCCACATGGCTTAGATTGTCAAAAACGGTCGAAAATCCGGAGTATCATATTGCTTTATTTTTAGCTGGTAACTGATAAAAATTTAATACTATTAAGGAGACAGCAAAGTGGATTGTAAATATCCGCCTGATTTATGGTATAAATTTTTGTAAATGGCAGATAATGTAAAGGAGAATTATGTTATATGCAGAAATGAAAGATGTAGTGCAATGTATTCTCGGAAATCCAGCCGAAAGGACTTGTTTTGAGAAGATACAAAGAGTACATTGTATAAAAAAGGAGGATTAATATGGAACAGCTTGCAGGCGGAAAAGAAGCCGTAAAAAACAGCAAACAGACGAGAATGTTATGCTATCAGTGTCAGGAGACAGCAGGAAACAAGGGGTGTACGGTATCGGGAATGTGTGGAAAAGTTCCTGAGGTAGCGAATATGCAGGATTTACTTATATATGTGACAAAAGGTCTTTCTGCCGTGACAACAAAAATGAGAGAAAAAAAGATTACGGTTGATGAGAATGTAAATCACAGGGTTACATTTAATCTTTTTACAACGATTACAAATGCAAATTTTGATAATGAGTCGATTAAAAACAGGATAAAAGATACATTGCTTGAAAAAGAAAGATTATTAAAAAAACTTGATAAGGAGGATAGGAGTGAACTTCCTGAGGCGGCATTGTGGAACGGTGATGAGAATGAGTTTGAAAAGAAAGCTAAGGAAGTTGGAATTATGGATGCTGAGGACGAGAATGTCCGCTCATTAAGAAGCCTTATCACTTATGGTATAAAGGGAATCGGTGCATATTCAAAGCACGCAAATGCACTTTTAAAAGATAATCCTGAGATAGACGCTTTTATCCAGAAAGCACTTGCCGCAACGCTTAGGGATGATATTTCCGTAGATAATCTTGTATCACTTGCACTTGAGGTCGGCAAAAACGGTGTAGCTGTTATGCAGCTTCTCGACAAGGCAAATACCGACGCATACGGCGAACCTGAGATAACAAAGGTAAATATAGGTGTTAGAAAAAATCCTGCAATACTTGTGTCTGGACATGATTTAAGGGATTTGGAGATGCTTCTTGAACAGACTAAGGGAACGGGAGTTGATGTATATACACATTCGGAGATGCTCCCTGCCTGCTCATATCCTGCGTTTAAAAAATATGAGAATTTTGTCGGAAATTATGGAAATGCGTGGTGGCAGCAGAAAGATGAATATGAAAAATTTAACGGTCCGATACTGATGACTACGAACTGTATAGTGCCGCCAAAAGAAAGTTATAAGGACAGGCTTTATACGACAGGCGCGACAGGTTATCCGGGCTGTAAGCACATTACAGGGGGATATGGTGAAAAGAAAGATTTCAGTCAGATAATAGAACACGCAAAGAAGTGTCCTCCGCCGACAGAGATAGAACATGGAGAGATTTATGGCGGATTTGCACATGAACAGGTGATAAAACTTGCGGACAAAATTGTTGATGCAGTCAAGTCTGGAGCGATAAAGAAATTTGTCGTGATGGCAGGCTGTGACGGCAGGGCAAAGAGCAGGGAATATTATACTGCATTTGCAAAAGCACTTCCTAAAGACACAGTGATATTGACGGCAGGCTGTGCGAAATACAGATATAATAAACTTGACCTCGGCATGATAGGTGATATACCGAGAGTGCTTGATGCAGGGCAGTGTAATGACTCTTATTCGCTTGTAGTTATAGCAATGAAATTAAAAGAAGTTTTCGGACTTGATGATATTAATGACCTCCCGATAATCTACAATATCGCATGGTATGAGCAGAAAGCCGTACTTGTACTTCTGGCTCTCTTGTCGCTTGGAATAAAAAATATACATTTAGGTCCGACACTTCCGGCATTCTTAAGCCCTGAGGTCGTTGATGTGCTCGTCGATAAATTTGACATTGCAGGAATTACGACTGTTGAGAATGATATGGAGATATTTTTCGGGTGATGATATGAGCTTTTCTGTATTTTGCAGGAGTAATATTTTGTGATTTTTTAAATTGTCTTATAAAATGCTCAGTATTTTTATAACCACACAGCAGGCTTATCTCCTCAATCGTTCTGTTTGTGGAGGACAATAATTCGCAGGCTGACTGGATTCGGCTTTCTATAACATCGGCAATACAGGTTGTATTGAAAAAATGTTTGTAAATGTAATGCAGATAACCGCAGCTTATATTTAAAGACTTTGCCATATCATTTATTTTCCAGTCATTTTGCGGTGACGAATAAATTTTTTCACGCAAGGCTGCAAGTTTGTAATATAAATCAGGAAATTCAGTGGGGTTGCTCTCATCGGTTATCATCTTTATAAGGGCATCGGTAAGTGAATTCAATATTGCCTGTTTGTGTGTTGCATTACCATAAAATTCGCTGTTTATCAGGTGAAACAGGTTGTAGAAATCATCGGGATTGTGCAGTTGTATCGGAAGTCCGAAAGGAAAATTATCAGGCATTGACAGTGTATCTTTATCTATATGCATCCAGTCATCAATGTATTGGCAGCCACTTATTGCACCGTAAAGGTGCTTCTGGCATGGCCTGAAAATAACGGCACAGTCTCTGGGAATGTTTACTAAATTATCCGTGGAATGATTTCTTACTTTGAGGTCGGAAGAATTTGCCGCATCAATAAAAAAGGATGCAGGTGTTCTTATTAAAAGTAAAAGGTAGGCGGGATGTCCGAGTGGTCTGTCCACGATAAAAGTGGAGCCATGGACGGCATTTTCGCCTATTTTTAATATG
>JBNMLR010000371.1:0-3092 GCA_050874945.1 Butyribacter sp.
GGTGACAGGCTTGTGCTTGAAGTTCCTCATGCGACCACAAAACTGATAAAATTATCAGATATAGGTTTCTATGAGAGAATGAGAGAAAAATTAAACGGTGAATTATAATAAGCGGTTTATATTTTTTTCATGGAGTTAAGTCTTAAAAATTATCAGGGGGGAGAATATGAAGCTTGAAAGAAGATCAAAGATAATCGAGCTGATAGGCAAATATCAGATAGAAACGCAGGAGGAACTCGGAGAGAGACTTGAACAGGAGGGGTTTGCGGTGACGCAGGCTACTATCTCAAGGGACATAAGGGAGTTAAAACTTACAAAGGTGTCTGTTGACGGTGTCCACCAGAAATATACACTTCTCCAGGAGAAAGAGACAAATCTTTACAATAAATATGTAAGGGTATTGCAGGACGGTTTTTTGTGGATGGATCAGGCTGAAAATATACTTGTCATAAAGACGATTTCAGGCATGGCGATGGCGATAGCGGCTGCAATAGACAATCTGGAAGTACTCGGCGTTGTCGGAACGATAGCCGGAGACGATACGGTTATGTGTGCCGTTCATTCCGTGGGTGAAGTTCCTGTAGTCATGACAAAGATAGACAGGCTGTTAAAGGAAGAAAAGTAGACAAAGGTTGCAAGAATGTAGGAAAAATGATAGAATAAATTAGTTATGGTGGGAAATTATCATATTATGTTATTAAAGAAAGGAAAATAGAGAGATGTCAGGACATTCAAAATTTGCAAACATTAAACATAAAAAGGAGAAAAACGACGCTAAAAAAGGTAAGATATTTACTATCATCGGCCGTGAGATCGCAGTAGCAGTTAAAGAGGGCGGTCCGGATCCTGAAAACAACAGCAAACTTCGTGATGTTATCGCAAAAGCTAAAGCAAACAATATGCCAAATGATACTATTGACAGAGGTATCAAAAAGGCAGCAGGTGACGGTGACGGAGTAAATTACGAGGAAGTTACATATGAAGGATATGGTCCGAGTGGTATTGCCATCATTGTTAAGGCTCTTACAGACAATAAGAACAGAACTGCAAGTAATGTGCGTAATGCTTTTACAAAAGGAAGCGGAAGTGTAGGAACGCAGGGCTGTGTATCATATATGTTTGACGAAAAAGGTCAGATAATCATTTCCAAAGAGGAACTTGAGGACAATGATATAGAAGTTGATGCAGACGAGCTTATGATGCTTGCACTTGATGCCGGTGCTGAGGACTTCTCAGACGAGGAAGAAGCATATGAGATAATCACTGCACCTGAGGATTTCTCAGCGGTAAGAGAAGCACTTGAAAAAGAGAATTATCCTATGGCAAGTGCAGAAGTTACAATGATTCCACAGAATTATGTCACATTGACTGATGAAAATGATATAAGACAGCTTAACCGTACACTTGATCTTCTTGATGAGGATGACGATGTACAGGATGTTTTTCATAACTGGGATGAGTAAACATAGTGCATAATCATAAAGTTTATGCCGTGTGTTTCACTTTCCGAATGTAATAATTTGTGCTTTTTATGTCGATAGAAATAAAAAGACAGATTGAGTCAGGGGAGGAACTATGAATCGATTAAAGGAACAGATCAAGAAAAAATGGAATATCATGGCGGGGTTTACTGTCGTGCTTATGCTCGTTTTTGTAGTGGGATTTGCGGCAAAAGCACATTTTACTTCAAAAGCGGCAGATGATACCCGTGAGTATGTTATTCGTGACAGTACCGGTAGAGAAATGACAAACGGTCAGGAATATATAATGCGTAGGAAGTTAGACCAAATAAGTGCATCGGGAGCGCAGGATTCTAACACTACATATACATGGCACAGTCTGGATACAACGGTATTAAAGCTTTCAGATTCCAGAGGAGGAAACTACGATGCTGATGTGATTACTACAGGAATAAACAGTAGTGTTTATACTGAGGCAGAGAACTACGGTCAGGCAGGTCTGACACTTACCATCACTGAGACGATAAATGGTGAGCAGGTGTCTAAGTCATTTACATTTACGATAAATGTCCAGTTCTCCATCAACGAGTACCTTGCCTCATCGACAGGTGTTGAGATGACAAAGATATTCGATTCGGATGACCGTAAATCCATTATCATGGACTATCACAGAGATACAGAGACTACGCTTGAATTTGGTACTAATGCGACAGACAGTTCACAGAACCAGAAGCTCAATCTTATGTTTGGTGATGCCCAGAAAGGTTCATGGACTTCAAGTAACAAGGATGTATTTCAGGTCAGGGATGGTGTAGGTATAGTTGCCACAGGTCCCGGTAAAGCTAAGCTTACAGTAACCTATAAAGGTGACGATATGACAAAGTCTGATACTGACGAGATATGGGTATATGTAAGACCTGAGGTCATATATGAGTCAAACCAGAATATATGGTCAAGTTCCCAGAGTGGTCAGATAGTAAACTCGGATGTATATACACAGTCACTTGTTGTCAAGACAGGCGATTATCTTGACTGTCAGGCTAAGTTTGACAGTAACCCGAACGAGTCAATAAGTAACAAACTTATATGGGTAATCTCAAAAGAAGTAGGTGGAAATACCGGTAAAAAAGTATTGATACGAGATTCGCTCGGAAATACGACTTCCGAATATAAAGACGATGCGGAGCTTGTATGGTATCCTTCCCTTAGAAAATATCAGCTTAAGGCAAAAGCAGAGACATATGTAGTTCAGTTCTTTGTAGCTGACACTTATCCGGGATTTGACAATCTTGAAGTTTCAACCGGAAAGAAATATCACTGTGATCCTGTAAATATTGCGGGTGGAGTGCAGGTTAAGACAAATTATGAAGAAAAGAATGTTACTATCAATATCGGCGGTCACTATGACCTGACAGAGGCATTTAATATTTCATTAAAAGGTCTTGTAGAAAACTTTAACGGTACAATAGATGTTGATGCCGATACAGGTGTTGACGGAAGTAAGATAATAGATTTTAACAGTGCGACATGGAATATCACGACAAAGACGACCGGTAAAGCTACCCTGACGGTTAAGAAAAATACACAGCAGTCGGCGAATACGAATATTCCGGAGTATGACATATTAGATAC
>JBNMLR010000372.1:0-3086 GCA_050874945.1 Butyribacter sp.
AAGAAATAGCATCCTCCGACCAAAGTGAATGCTATTTCTATAGTTTCTACTGAGGGCAAATCGGATGTCACATCCGATTTGCTTTCTGAGTAAATTATACATCAGGGTACTTGAACTTTCAAGTACCCTTTTTTATTTTTCACACTAAAATCCTGCATATATGGATTTTTCACACTATTGCCTTATAAAACCTTATATCAAATGAAGTCCCCTGCCCGACCTCGCTCGTAACCTTTATCGTTCCGTTAAACTGCGTTATGATACTTCTTGACAGTGCAAGTCCGATGCCTACACTTTCACTTTTATATTCCATTTCAGAACTTTCACTTAAATTTCCGTTTTCCTCATAAACCGCTCCGCTGTTCTTAGGTTCAGCCGACTTATTCCTACTTTTTCCTTTATAAAATCTCTCAAATATATGCGGCATATCCTCTTTTGCAATACCCATTCCATTATCACTTATAACTATTCTGCTGTATAACGCATTTTCCTCACAGCTTACCGAAATCTTTCCTCCCTCAAAACTATGCTCCATACAGTTTTTCAGTATATTTCCCAAAGCCTCGACAAGCCATTCTTTATCGGCTGTCACCTTTGAGTTCTTCTGATATAAACGCTCAAAACTTACACCTCTTATATCAAGCGGTATCTCTATAAGTGAATATGCCTCATCAATAACTCTGCCCATATCAATATCTTCAATATCAAAATCGACCATGCCTGCATCAAGCCTTGATATTCTAAGCAAAGCTGTTATCTGCCATTTTATCTTTTCGGCAAGCGCCATAAGTTCTCTTACAAGAGCAATTCTTCGCTCATATGTAATATCTTCCTCACGAAGAAAATTTAAGATAAGATTTATCGAAGTGAGTGGCGTCTTTATCTGGTGTGAAATATCCGCTATCGAGTCTGCAAGAAATACCTTATCATTCTGAAGCCTTTCGGTCTGTTCCCTGAGTTTTACCACAAGTTTCTCCACCTCGTCGGAAAGCACAGAAAGTTCTCCCTCTTTGTACTGTTCAAATGACAGATGTTCATCCCCGTGCAGTATCGCATCTATTTTGTCACTTATGCCTGCAAGTCTGTCATATCTTCTCTTGGTAATAAACACATTTACACCAAACTGAATAAAACCAGCCACACATACTACCGCTGTCACTTTCGTATTCTGCTTTGACAAAATATATGTAACAACAACTGCGGCTGCCACGATAAGAAGATTGATAAATCCCCACTTTTTAATCTCACTGTTTCGCAAAAAATTCATAAGCACCTATACCCCATTCCTCTGACCGTCTTTATTATCTCCGGCTTCTGAGGGTCATTCTCAATCTTTTCCCTGAGCCTTTTTATATAAACAGTCAGCGTATTATCATTCACAAACTCTCCTGACGCATCCCATATCTCCTCTAACAGCTTGTTTCTCGACAAAACATTTCCTTTATTTGCGGCAAAAATCAGAAGAAGTCGGTATTCTAACGCAGAGAGAAAAATCTCCTCACCGTTTTTTGTAACCTTGCCGCCTGTCGTGTCAATCTTAATATCCGCAAGTTCAATAAAATTTGAGATGCGTCCGCTTCTTCTAAGAACACTTTTTATCCTTGACACAAGTTCTCTCGGTCTGAACGGCTTTCCGATGTAATCATCAGCCCCCATATCAAGCCCCATAACGACACTGTACTCATCACCCGAAGCAGTCAGAAAGATAACCGGAATATCCGTGTTCTGCTTAATCGCCGTACACACAGCAAAACCGTTTCCATCTTCGAGCGAAACATCAAGAAGCACAATGTCAACATCCTGCGTGTGCTCATCAACATACGAAAGAGCATCTTTCTGCCCCGTTACACTGCTGACTCCAAAGCCCTCTTTATTTAAAAACTCCGTCAAATTTTTAATAATTTCTTTGTCATCCTCAACTAAAAGGATGTTGTATAACAGATTACTCATAATTTCCTCCGGATATATATTGAAAAGACGAGAGGATAAATCTCTCGTCCAAAAAACTTAACTGTCAGACTAATTTTTAGTTTCTATCATTCTCTCTCAGACACAACTACAAAATCAGTCTCGTCTAAATCATCATTTGCTAAAATATCCAACAATCTAAATGCAGGGCCTGTAGGATGTGTCCTGCCACATTCCCATGCTTCTATTGTTTTTTTTGATACTCCCATGTATGACGCAAATACACTCTGAGTCATACCTGCTCTCATTCTTATATCTCTAATCTCTTTATTTGAATATCTTTTAATTGGCATAATCATATATGTCTTTACTTCAGCCTTGCAATTACCTTTCTCATATGCAACAGCTTCTTCTAATCCCTGTTTCAAATCATCAAATAATGAACTCATACAAATCATCTCCTATTCTTTGCAGCTTCTTCTTTTAACGATTTCACTAACTTTTTAAGCACATTTTTTTCTTCTTTCGTAAGATTTTCCTGTTCTTTCTTTTCAAAAGCAGTTATCAGATATGTTACTTCATATTCCGCAAAATCTGTATAACATACTCTAACACTTCCACTTTTGCCTCTATTTTCCAAAGGAAATCGAACCTTACGAATTCCACCTGTTCCCTCCATTACAGGACCTGATTCAGGGTCTTTTAGTAAAATTATCTGTAATGCCTGAAGCTCATTATCTCCAAGTCCTATTTCTTTCCAACGCTTAGTAAATAACGGTACTTCTATAAATGTTCTTATCATTCGCATAATACCTTTCTCTTCTTTATAAATTATATATTACACCCTACAAAATAGGGTGTCAATCAGTATTTTACACCACCAAATTCGTAATCCACACACCTTTTTTTACAAGAATATATCCAAGCACCACCTTTATTATGTCCGCACTCTGCACGATTATATAAATCGTAAGTATCGGAAGTGCCGTAAATTTACACAGAACAAACGCAAGCGACACTGACACTACCCATGTAAAAATACTGTCGAACAAAAATGTGATTACCGTTTTTCCACCTGAGCGAAGCGTAAAGTATAACACATTCAAAAATCCCTGCAGTGGGAAGAATGAAGCAGTTATTATGATAAACCACTGTCCCAAATGCCTTACCTCGTCTGA
>JBNMLR010000373.1:0-3086 GCA_050874945.1 Butyribacter sp.
CTATATAAATCTTCTATCACCTGCTCGTTTTCTTTCAAAGACTTTTTAATTTCTTTTATTTTAGCTTTTACATTCTCCTCCAGCTTGTCAGTATCGATTTCGTTATCCCCCGCATTATAACAACTCTCATAATATCTCTTTGCCTCGGCAAAAGCCACATCTTTTTTTCGTTTATAATCTTCAAATATTTTCTGTGAATTATTTTTTTCTTTTTCACACTCATTTTCTTTTGACTTTGCCCCGTCAAGTTCTTCTTTTGTAACTGTATCTTCTGTCATCGCCGCAGGGTGTATATGCTTAGTCGAACCACAAACTGGGCAAGGCATACCTTCTTTTAGCCCTGCCGCAAGTATTGCAGCCTGAGCCGCCACATATCTGTCACTTGTGTTCTCATATGTTTTTCTTGCTTCTTTCCATGCCAGATATTTATCCGCATATTCTTTTTCGGCACTCTCCAGTCTGCTTTTTTCTTTTTTATATGAAGATATTGCTTTTTTTAATGCTTCAAATTCTTTAAGATTTCTCTTTTCATTTTCGTCTGCCGATATATATTTTTGCAATTCCAGTTCAATATCCTTAAGCAACAGAAGTGCATTTTTATTTTCTTCACTTTTTATAAGAATTGCCTTTTTTTCATTATTTAATAAATCTGATTTTTCTTTTAATTCATTTAACTTCGTTTCTTCCAAAATATATGACTTATTTTTTTCATCATATACTTTGTATTTTTCCATCTCATTTTCAAGTCTGTTTTTTTCTTTTAACAGCTTTTCGCTTTCAGTTAAATAACCCTTTTCAAAAGTTTCCTTTTCTGATAAAAGTTTTTTATGACTCTGCTCTAACAAGGCAAACTTTGTTTCATTCTGCTCTAACTGTTTTTCTCTTAATTCTATTGTATTTTTTGTTTTAAGATAAACCGACTGCACCTGCCTTACTTCGCCTGCCGCTTTTGCCTTTTTTAGTAATACAGCCTTTTTATCATATGTTTCTTTTTGCTCCATCAGAGACTCATACCGCAAAACTGCTTCTTTTCTCTGTCCAAACTTACTGTTTATCTTATCTGCATCTGATATTCTCTTTGCAAGATTTACAATATCAGCATTTTTTTTATCAATAATTTTCTTTTCTTCATTTTTCTTTATCTCAAGTTCTTTTATCTCTTTTTCAAGCACATCAAGGAGAAGTCCCGGTTCTGTATCCCTCTTTTCAAAAGCTTCTCTCCACGCATCAGTATTACCGTTTTCCTCACTTATATAAGCAGTATTAAAATTTTCCTCCAGCAAAAGATTGTTGTCTTTTATCTGTGCATATGTCTTTTTAAATCTGTCATTTATCGCTCTCTCAATCTTCTCATATATATCCATAGAAAAAATACTCTTAAATATTTCTTTTCTATTCTTTGTATTTTCCATGATAAGCTCACGAAACTGTCCCTGTGCTATCATTACTATCTTTCCAAACTGCTTATAATCAAGTCCCACTATGCTCTGGATTTTTTCATCTGTTTCTTTATTCTTTCCATTAAAGATTTCCCCATCCGGCAGAGTAAGGACAACATCAGATGTAACACCGCTTTTTCTAAAATTAGTCGTTCTCTTTACGACATAAATGCCCTTATTTTCCCCATGTGTATATTCAAATGTAAACTCCACAAATGTTTTCTGCTTGTCCTTAGCATACTCACTTCTCATCATTTTTGTTTCTCTGTCACCGCCGCCCATCTTATTGTATAGTGCATACATTATTCCATCAAAAATAGTAGTCTTACCTGAACCCGTATCACCCGATACAAGAAAAAGACCTCCTTTTATTTTTGAAAAATCAATAATCTCCTCTCCACCGTAAGAGCCAAATGCCGACATAACAAGTTTTAATGGTTTCATCTACTCCTCCCCCACTTCGCTAAGTATTTCCCTGAATAGTTCACTCTCCGCATCATTCATTTTTCTGTCCGTAAGCTGTTCAAAAAAAGTATCAAACGCTTCATATGGTGACATTTCTTTTAATTCACCGACATCCTCGAGCATTATCTTTCTTGTCTCGGAATTATCTACAACCACTTCTAATATATAATCAAAATACGCACCCAGTTTTTCCTTTACATCATGAATTATCTCTTCATCCCTTAAAGTAATGCTAACATAATCATTTTTAAGTTCATCATCAGCCGAAGCTATTATATCATCAAAATATCCCGTAAGTTTCTTTACATCTCTTATCTGTTTCAACGGAAGTTTTGTTATCTCAATCTCTTTGTTTTTTTCTTCCATATTCACCATAACAATACTCTTATTGTGATTTCTCTCACTCACCGAAAATTTAATCGGTGTTCCGCTGTATCTGTTTTTCTCACTGCCTACAAACTGTCCGCCGTGAATATGTCCGAGTGCCGCATACTCAAAATCATCAAATGCCGATACAGCGACCGCATCAAGTCCTCCCACTATAACGGGAGTCTGCTCCGACTCACACAGTTCAGGCTCTTTGTGACCTGACACAAAAAACTGATGTGCCAGAATTATATTTCTCTCATTTTTATCTATGTCTGTATTTTCAACAAGCTTTTTTATTATCGCATCTTCCCCTGCTGCCGCCTCCTCAGGCATTGAATTTTTAAACAGTGCAGGCTTCAAAAACGGCAGCATATAGATATTTACATTTCCATATTCATCCGCAAATGTAACCCTTTCAATCTTTTCATTTTCCCCTGTCGGAGGAACCGTTGATATATATATATCATGCTTTTTAAGAAAATCTTTTCCAAAACTCAGTCTTTTTGCATTATCATGATTGCCTGAACTAATAAAAACTTTTCTTCCCGAAAGTTTATTTAAAAGTTCGTCAAGCAGCGTCATTGCATCCGCCGATGGCACTGACCTGTCGTAAATATCACCTGCGATAAGAACCGCATCGGGATTATATTTATCGCAGTAATCTCCAAGCTGCTCTATAAAATTTCTGTGTTCCTCCATAAGGTCATAGCCATACAGAAGTTTGCCAAAATGTAAATCCGAAATATGAAAAAATCTCATTTTAATCCTCATTTCTATCACATATCTTAGGCGTTTGCGAAACTATCATAAAAC
>JBNMLR010000374.1:0-3076 GCA_050874945.1 Butyribacter sp.
ACAACGGTATAAGCTTTCTTTTCTTCCTCAGTGAGTTTTCCAAGAGGAAATGTTCTCGTTATGTCGGTTGTTCCCTCTATGTAATGACCTCCCGTATCTGAAAGAAGAAAACTTCTTGGTTCAAGAGTTGCATTTGATTTTTCTGTTGCAGAATAGTGAACAATCGCACCGTGCTCGGCAAATGCCATGATAGGAGTAAAAGATGCCCCCAGATAACCGTCCTGTTCACTTCTAAACTGTTCAAGTTTCTCAGCAGCACTTATCTCGGTAATCTTTTCTTTTCCGACATTTTTTTGCAGCCAGTACATAAACTTTGTAACAGCAACTCCGTCTTTAATATGTGCTGCTCTCTCGTTTTCATATTCGCATTTTGTTTTGACTGCTTTCATCAAAATAATCGGACTTTTTTTGTTTGAAACAAAAGTCCCTGACGGTATGCACATCTTTGTGTAATAGTTTGAGTTTGCATAGTCAAGTTGTATTTTACTGTTTTTGTCAATTTTTTTCAACTCATCATAAAATTCGTCATAATCTCTCACTTCCACATTGAGTTCCTTAAGATAACTTAAAATTTCATCATCAAAAATCTCATGTGCAGCATATAAGACCGCTCTATCCTTAAATATCATCATATATGAGAGAAATACAGGATTGCAAAGCACATCATTTCCTCTGAGATTTAAAAGCCATGCAATCTCATCAAGTGCCGACACTATCAGGGTGTCAATACCGTTTTCTTCCATTTTTTCACGCACATTTACAAATTTTTCAGCAGAATGTAAACCTGTATATTTCTCATCAAGTCTCCAGACTTTCTCTTTAGACAGCATCGGTCTGTCTTCCCAAAAACTGTCAACAAGGTCAACATCATATCTAAATGTCATGTTCTTAGCAGATACTTTGTCATATATTTTTTCTGCAAATGCTACAGTTAATGTCCTGCCGTCAAAACCAATCCTGTCTCCATCTGAAAGTTTATCATAAAGATACTCCTCAATCGCAGGAACACCCGGCTGGAACATCTTCATAAGTTTTATCGTACTTCCTGAAAGTTCGTCCTCCGCCTGCAAAAAATATCTGCCGTCAGTCCACAATGCAGCCTCATCATAAAGTACGACCAAAGTTCCTGCCGAACCTGTAAAACCTGACACATATTCTCTTTCCTTAAAATAATCTCCGACATACTCTGAACCATGATAATCTTCTGTGCAGATAACATATGCCTGTATATTATTTTCTTTCATTTTACTTCTAAGAATTTCAAGTTTTTCTGCTGCGGTCTTCATTTTTAAACTTCCTTTCAAACTATAATTACATTCACATCTTAAGATGCTTTAATATCATTTTCTTTAACTGTTCCTGCTTAACAGGTTTAAATATCCAGTCATCCATTCCTGCGGCGATATATTCATTTTCAACTCCCTGAATGGCATTTGCCGTCAATGCGATTATTCTCACATTTTTTCCTGCTCCGCCGGGAAGTTTTCTTATACGCTTTGTCGTCTCCACACCATCCATCTCCGGCATCATATGATCCATAAAGATAATATCATATTTTCTTCCGTATTTATACGCCTTTAATATCGCTTCTCCGCTCATAAAGGTTTCTATCCTGACTTTAAAGTCCTTTAACAGTGCGGCTTCTATTCTCAAGTTTACCTTATTGTCATCGACAAGTGCTATATGAACATTACTCAGGTCAAATTCATCCTCCCTTTCCTTTGTCTCCTTAAAGACAATATCATACATCTGCTCGAAAACACATTCTCTTACTTTAAGTATATCAATGGGTTTAACTAACACATTTCTTCCCTTATATACAGACCTGTCCCTGACATGGTCGGCTATTGCAACAGTTCTGAACGGAAGACTGAGTGCATCTATCTTTTCTTTTATATTGTATGAATAAAGCAGTATCGTTTTCATACCGTTTGGATTTTTTAACGAGATTTTTTCCAACTGGCTTATTTTATGTACCAGTATGACTGACATTCCAAGCTGTGAAAATATTTTACTTATATGCCATTTCAACTCATACTCATCAGTATAAAGATATACTTTATAATCAACAACTTCACTGACATTAGGCAGCTTTTCAAGTTCAATATATTTTTGCATTATATTTATCTCAAAACTGCTTCCAAAACCATATTCACTTGAAGCAACTATATCACCATCCAAAAGTTTTGCAAGTCTTTTTGACAGTGCAAGTCCGATACCCGTGCCCTGAGCTTTCCTGTCTACACCGTCATCGACCTGGCTGAAACTTTTAAATAATTTTTTCATATCAGCGGGCTTTATTCCGATTCCTGTATCTTTTACCTTGAATGTTATCTTAATGTTATTTTCGGTAAATGTATTAAATGATATGTCTAATATTATCTTACCTTTTTCCGTAAACTTAGATGCATTGCTGAGTATATTTTTTAATATTGCATATACTTTTTCATAATCACCATAAAGTTTTTTCGGAATGTTAGCACCTATATTAACCTCAAAATCAATATCCCTGCCCGCAAGCTGCTCCTCCATATATTCTTCTGCATTGCTCAACAAAGTTATAAATTCATATTCAGATTCATTTATGCCGATTTTTCCCGAATCAATCTTAGAATAATTCAAAAGGTCATCCACTATCGAAATAAGTTTCTCACTGGCGGCTCTTATCGTTTTTACTGAATCATTTTGCAAACGGTTAAGATTGTCCTTTTCAAGAAGTTCCGTCATACCGTAAATAGCATTTAACGGAGTTCTTAATTCATGTGACATATTTGCAAGGAATGATGATTTTGCCGCATTTGCAGCTTCAGCCGCTTTTCTCGCAACTTTTTCCTTTTCGTTTGCATCACGCATCATTTTAGGATGTACCAGAGTAAGCTGTATGATAAATGCACTTATCGCCATAGCAGCATCCAGTAAAACATATCCTCCTGCAAACATCTGTATAGACAAAAGTGCAATACAGACGATTAAAAAGAATGATGAGATAAACTGATAGTAAAATCCAAGATGTTTTCCCTTAAACCATATTATAAATGAGGCACTTACAAGATAAAAAACTGACACTGTCACAACG
>JBNMLR010000375.1:0-3059 GCA_050874945.1 Butyribacter sp.
CATATATTGTATCTGCTGTTAAGGTGAGTACATATTTATTAAATACATATCGTTTTATTTATTTCTGCAAACGAACGATACCCACTCACCCAGAGTGTTTTTCTCGATGATCTCAAAATTATTTTTTAGAAGTGCTTCTTCGACAAGGTCAGCTTTTTCGGCAAGTATTCCGGATGAGATAAAAAGACCGCCGGGTTTAATAAAGTCTGCAATGCAGTCTGAAAGCGGTATGATAACATCGGCGAGAATATTTGCAACTGCAATGTCAACCGGTTCTTTTAATTCGTTTTGGACACCTTCTGTATCTTCAAGTATGTTAAGGTGCTTAGCCTTAATGCGTGTTTCTTCTATATTATTGAGTGCGGCATTTTCAATCGTTGCCTCAACTGCATATGGGTCTATGTCAAGACAGAATGCAGATTTTGCACCGCAGAGCAGTGAGCATATTGCAAGGATTCCGCTTCCGCAGCCTGCATCAAGAAGCGTGGTTTCCGTGGTGATATATTTTCTGAGTGATAAAAGACAGAGCTTTGTTGTCTCATGAGTGCCTGTTCCAAAGGCAGAACCGGGGTCTATCTGCATTATTATGTCATTTTCGGACGCATCCTCAGGAACTTCCTCCCATGTCGGTTTTATGATAATATCATCAGCTATCCTGAAAGCCTTAAAATTATCTTTCCATTTATCTTTCCACTGGCTGTCATCCTCGATGGAATAACTTATCTGCGGCATTTTTATGTGGGTAAATTTCTTAATCTTTTTAATCTTCTTTTTTAATCTTTTGATAAGAACCTCAGGCTCTAAGATTTCTTTTTCGCTTTCAGCTATATTCTCGTCCCTTATAGATGAACCGGTGCTGAAAAATTCGGTATTTTCTTCGCCTGGAACTTCGGTGTAAAAAGTAAGAATGGAACTTCCGTCATCAACGCCCATATCGGCAGGAATATCGGTGTACATCTGTTTTTCTTCCTTTTCAGTCAGAGGGACATGGTCTTTTATCTCAAATCCGTCGATACCCATAGAGCAGAGGATATTTCCTATAATAGGGGCATCATGTGTATTTGTGTGCAGTTCATATTTAAGCCAGTTCATAATAAAAATCCTTTCGTTGCGTTTTATATATGGTGAATGTGTGCTGATATTCATTAGTAACTAAATTTAGAGGATTTCAGTTCTTTGTCTCGTCAGCATGGACTGAAATCAAAATTATTGCTTGAACAGTATTGATTTTAGCACAGATGATGGAAAAAGTGTAGCCACAGGTTTACGGCAAACTTGTTGTGGAGAAGTTTTTGTGTTAAGCTATAGGTGATTTTGGATATTTTGAAAAAGTAAAAGAAACAGATTTTGTATGATAAATGTTTTCAAGTGAAATAATACTTAAAATGCCAGACAGGGGGAAGAGAAATGCCTGATATGATTTTAAATATAATAAACGAATATGTAGCATCTGTAAAAAAAATATTTGGGACATATTTAAGAAAAGTCATAGTGTATGGTTCATATGCAAGGGGAGATTATAATGAAAAGTCAGATATAGATATTATGTTTATTGTGTCTTTGAATGAGAATGAAATACATGAAAAATTTAACGATGTATGTGATATTGCATTTGACTATGAGATGAAATATGGGGTTGTAATTTCTCCTATTATAAAAAATAACCAACATTTTGAAAAATGGGTTGGAGTGCTTCCGTTTTATCAGAATGTTGCCAGGGAGGGAGTATGTATTTATGAATGAAGAAGCAGATAGAATAAATTTAAGTAAATATCGTTTGGAAAGTGCTGAAAGCACATATAGGATTGCAAGATTATGCTTTGAAAATAATGGATATAAGGATGCAGTTAATCGTTCGTATTATGCGGTGTTTTATGCTTTAAGGGCGGTATTAGCTGTAGAGGGAGTTGACTTTAAAAGACATAAGGATGTTGTTGCTTTTTTTAATCAAAAATATGTAGCTACAGAAATTTTTCCAAGAGAATTAGGAAAGAAAATTGGAAGATTAAAAACTTTAAGAGAAGATTGTGATTATGACGATTTTTATATTGTGAGTGTTGAAGAAGTAAAAAATCAGCTTGAAACAGCTAAAACAGTCATATATCAGGTGAAAGAATACCTAAAAGACAAAACAGGAGATTTTGATGAAACAGTGGATGTATAAAAAATGTAATGCCGATACTGCGGCAGTTGCAAAAAGATATAATATTTCAGAGATATTTGCGAGAGTTCTTGTAAACAGGGGACTTCATTCGTGGAAAGCTATGGATGCTTATCTTTTTCCTGACATGGAAAAAATGTATAGACCTGAACTTATGAAAGACCTCACTAAGGCGGCGGATATTCTTGTTAATGCGATAAATGATAAAATTAAGATAAGAGTTATAGGTGATTATGATGTTGACGGCGTTATGTCATCATATATTCTTTACCGTGGGATAAGGATGCTAGGCGGTAATGTGTCATGCCGAATTCCGCACAGGGTAAAGGATGGCTACGGCATCCGTGATTATATGGTTGACGAGGCGGCTGATGACGGGGTCGGTCTTATCATTACCTGTGACAATGGAATATCTGCCGTAGGTGCGGCTGAAAGGGCAAAAGAGCTTGGCATTACATATATTCTTACGGACCATCATGAAGTACCGGACAAGGACGGGGTGGAGATAATTCCAGTTGCAGATGCAGTTGTTGACCCGAAGCAGAAAGCGTGTACCTATCCCTACAATATGCTCTGCGGTGCAGGTGTTGTCTACAAACTTATGAGTTATATTTTTGAGGGGAGAAATGATAAGTCATATATAAATGAACTTCTTCCATTTGCGGCGGTTGCAACGGTGTGTGATGTTGTACCGCTCGCTGATGAAAACAGGATAATAGTGAGCAACGGACTTAAGATACTCAATGATACTGCACATCTGAAAAATACCGGTATGCGAAAGATGATAGAACTTCTTGAACTGTCTGAACGCGTAAAGTCAGTATCTCTCGGCTTTCGCATAGGTCCGTGCATAAATGCGGCGGGAAGACTTGACGATGCCGCACTTGGACTTAAGATG
>JBNMLR010000376.1:0-3053 GCA_050874945.1 Butyribacter sp.
GCATCACTATTTGGAACGCAGGCAGCCGACATAGACTGTGATGCGACTGCAATTCTTTTAAAGGATGGAAAGTTCTGCGATAAGAATGATGTGGTTTATTTTGGAAATCTTGAACATAAATCAGGGACAATAAGGCACATGGGAGATAATCTTACAGGTGACGGCGAGGGTGACGATGAGCAGATACTTATCGACCTTTCAAAGGTTCCTGCTGAGTATGACAGGATTGTCATTGTGGTTAATATTTATGACTGTGTAAAGAGAAAACAGGAATTTGGCATGATAAAAAATGCGTTCATAAGGATAGTTGACGGAAAATCAAACAGAGAGATGTGCAAATACGATCTTTCTGAGGACTATTCCGGAATGACTGCGATGATATTTGGCGAAATCTACAGACATAACGGAGAGTGGAAGTTCAATGCCATAGGTCAGGGAACAAAGGATACAAATATAAGTCAATTATGCAGACGGTATAGTTGAGATTTCTTGGAAAGAGAGGAAAGTTTCTAATCATGAGTGAAATAATGAAAAAGGACAGCCTTAAAAAGGGTTTGTCCATTGAACAGGCGGCTAGGAGTAAATCGGAGTTTGGAACAAACGAGCTTGCCAAAAAAGAGCAGGAATCATTATTATCAATGTTTATCGGAGCATTTGATGATATATGGATAAAAGTTTTATGTTTTGCACTTTTGCTTAAAATCGTGCTTGCGGTGCTGGGTGTTATATTCCCTGCTATTTCAGGCGGAAATGATGCGATAGAAATCGTGAGTATCATTCTTGCGATAGCACTTGCAACCGGTTTTTCTACATTGTCAGAGTACAGAAACAGTTCAAGAAGCGAAGCTTTGCAGGAGGAGTACAGTAAAACTTTTGCAAAAGTAATGAGAGACGGAAAACTTTTAAAGATTTCTACAAATGAAATTGTAAAAGGCGACACGATTCTTATACAGGCAGGTGATAAAGTACCGGTTGACGGACTTATTTTTGACGGTCACGTCAAAGTCTCACAGGCGGCATTAAACGGTGAGTCGAGAGACGAGTCAAAAGTGGCAGCAGACAATATGGACGATGCGGAGTCAACAGATTATTCATCAGAAAATAAAGTGTTTATGGGTTCTGTCGTTACAAGCGGCGAGGCTTATATGGTGGCAACGGTCATCGGTGATGCTTCAGAACTTGGTAAGATAAACAAGGCACTTACGGATAATGAGGAAGAAGAAAGAAAAGATACTTCAAGCCTTAAACTTGAAGTTGTGGCAGCAGGTATTGGTAAACTCGGTGTTTCGGCAGCAGCTATTGCAGGTATTTTACAGGTAGTATTAAATATCGTTAGAGCAGACGAAGCTATCACTCCTGTGTTTATTATTTTGCTTGTCGCAGAAGCGGTAATGCTTATGGCTTCTATCGTTATCATGGCTGTTCCTGAGGGACTTCCGATGATGAACAGTCTTGTGCAGTCGATGAATACCGAGTCAATGTATAAAAAGAACATCCTCGTAAGCCACAAAGCTGCATTTTCAGATTCCGCTTATATGAATCTTTTGTTCAGTGATAAAACAGGAACGATAACAGAGGGAAATCTCTCTTTGGTAGAATTTATCACAGGTGACGGTGAGATTACTGATAAACTTTTAAATGATGACTTTTTAGATGCGATAACAGTTAATAATCTTGCAAAAGTTTCAGAGGGAAAGGCTATCGGAAGCAACAACATGGACAGGGCACTTCTTTCTTATGCTCTTGCCAACAATGCAAAAATTGATGAGGATGAAATCGAAAAAAAAGTCAAAGAAAATAATGGATTTGACTCCGAAAAGAAATGTGCCATCGTGGAACTTAACAACGGTGTAGTTTACTGGAAAGGTGCTACGGAGCAGATAATTGATGAGATTACCCACTATGAGACAGCAGATGGAAGTATAAAAGAATTTACTGCCGCTGACAAGGAAAAAGTCAGAAAACAGATGATGGTTGAAGCTGAGAGAACTATGAAGCTTTTATCTGTTGCAAAAATAGCAGACGGAAAGAAAATCCTCCTTGCAGTATTGTGTCTCAGGGATAATGTCAGAAAAGATGCCATTGAGACGGTTGAGGTGCTTAATGGTGCCGGAATACAGGTTGTCATGGTAACAGGTGATGCAGAGGAGACAGCGACAGCTATCGCAAAAGAAGCCGGTATTCTCGTGGACGAGAAGAACGATGTTGTTCTCACACATGAAGAACTTGAAAAAATGTCAGATGAGGAACTTAAGAAAGAACTTCCACATCTTAAGGTTGTAAGCCGTGCAAAGCCGCTCGACAAGAAGCGTCTTGTATCTATCGCACAGCAGCTTGACAATGTCTGTGGTATGACGGGTGACGGCGTAAATGATGCACCTGCATTAAAACAGGCTGATATAGGTTTTGCGATGGGTGACGGAACGGCAGTTGCACAGGAAGCAGGAGATGTAGTTATCCTTAATAACAGTCTTACTTCTATTAAGGACTGCGTACTTAACAGTAGAACAATGGCTAAATCAGTTGGAAAGTTCCTTATTTTCCAGCTTACAGTAAATATAAGTACACTTCTTATGAATATCCTTGCACCTATACTCGGATGGACAGAGCCATTCTCAATCGTGCAGATATTGTGGATAAACCTTATCATGGACACACTTGCAGCGATGGCATTCGGTGGTGAACCTATCCTTAACAGATACATGGATGAAAAACCTGCAAAGAGAACAGACAATATCCTCACGGGATATATCAAGTCAGCAATCGGAGTCAGTGCGATATTTATCACATTAGGCTCAATACTGATACTTGAAAATGTAGGCGGTATAACATCATTTGTAATGCCTGAGGGATGTAAAAACCCTGAACTTTATGAAAAGACATTTATGTTTGCATTCTTTATCTATTCGATAATATTTAACAGTTTAAACACAAGGTCAGAGAGATTTAATCTCTTTGAGCATATCAGTGAGAACAAAAATTTTGGACCTGTAATGGGTGCAATATTTGTATTGCAGACAGTTATCATTCAGATAGGCGGTCCTGTATTCGAC
>JBNMLR010000377.1:0-3051 GCA_050874945.1 Butyribacter sp.
ACTCTAACGGATATATCTACGATCCAGACGGAATTGATCTTCCTGTTGTTCAGCAGATCAAAGAGGTTGAGCGTGGACGTATCAAAGAGTATGTTGACAGAACCTCCCACAAGAATGCTAAATATACAGAGGGATGCAAGGGTATCTGGAGCATCAAGTGTGACATCGCACTTCCATGTGCTACTCAGAACGAGATCGATGGTGAGAGTGCTAAACTCTTAGCAGACAACGGATGCTACGCAGTATCTGAGGGTGCTAATATGCCTTCTACACCTGAAGCTATTGATGTTTACTTTGCAAACAATATGCTCTACGGACCAGCTAAGGCTGCAAACGCAGGTGGTGTTGCAACATCAGGTCTTGAGATGAGCCAGAACTCTGAGAGACTTTCATGGACATTTGAAGAAGTTGATGGAAAACTTCATAACATCATGAAAGAAATCTTCAAATCATGTGACGAAGCTTCTAAAGAATTTGGTATGCCTGGTAACTACATGGCAGGTGCTAATATTGCCGGATTCCTTAAAGTTGCTGAAGCAATGAAAGCTCAGGGATGCTGCTAATCTTTTATCTTTTCTCATATTAACATAAATAAAACAAGCTCCTCAATGTAAATATTGAGGGGCTTGTTTTTATCTACCGCTTATCTTTGATATGATTAAGATAATGCATCCTGTCTTTTTCATATGCAGCTTTTGTTTCCTTATCTCTTGCCTGCTTTGATATGGCAAATTTTCTCCGCTGTGCTTCTTCATTTTTAAATATGTTCATAATCCCTTTACTGGTATCCTCGATACAATCTTTGCAATATCTCCCTACCGGAAAAAGTGCACCGCACCTCTCACACCTTGCCGCTTCTTTCAATTCCCCCGGCATTTCAAGCCTGCCTTTCTCAAGAAGCATATCTATTACTTCAAGCTTTACTCCAGTTTCCCTTGAAATCTCAACTGCCGGTGCAGGACCGTTTTCATCAAGATATTTTTTTATCAATCCAAAATCATCATAATAATCTATGTGGCATCTCTGACATACATATCTTCCACTTCCTTTAAAATACAATCTTTCTCCGCATTTCTCACATTTTGTCGGAATGTTCTTTTCTATCTGATCTAATATATTGTCTCTGTCGTATCCCATCTTTCACGCCCCCTTGTAAACTTTCATCATCAAATAAATTTGTGGTATCTGCACCGACTGCTCTTATAACACAGTCAGCTACACTTGTAAACTGTAATCATCAAACGGATATTTATCATACAATTACGCTTCTATATAACTCTCATTTTTAAGCCTGTCTAGTATATAATCAACTGTATCATCACAAAACTTGAGTATGCTGTTATAATCAAGAAAACGACTTTCTTCTTCCATATGTTCTTCTTCAAAAAAATGCCTGATTATCCATCGGCGGCTCTTATCAAGTTCCTCTTTTGTTATCATATTTTTTATATAATAGCCTCTTGTTTTTCTCAATATCCTTTCTGCATCCGAAAGCTCCGGCATCTCTTTAACAAGTCTGAAATCAACAAGATCCGTGTCTTTGTTAAAGTGTACGAATGTTTCTCTGTCTCGCTCTGTCAAACCTATTTTACTTATATTTTGAAAATATTTTGGTCTTTCGTATAAAACAAATCTTTTATCAGTCATCATGTGAGTTATATATCCAAGATAGAGTCCTGATGCCACTTTCTCGTCTCCGCAATGCTCTCTCCAAAAATCAGCCATTCTCTTTTCAAACAACTCTATCGTTCCGGGTTTTCCAAAATCACCATCAGGTATTCCGTCCCTGAAATGAGTATGAAGCTTCATGCTCCTCTCATAACTTCTCCTTTCCATTATCCCATCAGGACATATATTACCTGCGATAAACATATTTTTATTAAAATGAATATTGCTGCCATCTGCCAGTCTTATCTTATAGCCGTTTTTTTTGATATTCTCTGCAATCCTGACCGCAATAACAAGGTGAATCATTGTTCCTGCCATTATCATTCATCCTTTCCGTTACTGAAAACTTATAAAAAGTTACAAACTTTTATGTTTAATTCCTATTTCCATGAGTATGCTTTTATACTGTCGCAACAGATACTACTCACAAGTTCCAATGTTGAAATATCAATATACTCTCCATAGGCGTAAATTCCTGACTAACATATCCTCCTCAACACCATGTCAATATTTTATCTTCTCAACATACGCTCTATTATCGCCCCGCCATTCTCATTAAGCCACTTTTTATATATTTTGTAATCCGGCATAAACTTTTCAACCTCCGCCCAAAATTTTTTTGAATGGTTCATCTGCTTTAAATGACAAAGTTCATGTACAACCACATAGTCGGTCACTTTATCAGGTGCGGGCATCAAAAGACAGTTAAAATTCAGATTTCCTCTACTGCTGCAGCTACCCCATCTTGTTTTTTGATTTCTTATAGTAATCCTGCCATAAGTTACGCCCATTATATCTGCATAATATCTTACTTTTTCAGGAATAACTGACAATGCTTTCTGACATAATTCCTCTATGTCTGCATTTGTCAAAGCCGGTTCTTTTTTCTGTTCCTCAATTTCTTTGGCCCTAATATACATTTTTGCAAGATGCTTTTTTATCCAATCCTGTTTTTCTTCAATAAATCTCATGATTTCTTTTTGAGAAATCCTCTCAGGTGCTCTCACAATAACTCTCATATCCGGTCTTATCTCTATTGCCAGCGTTTTTCTTTTACTTCTTATTACTTCTATATGTGTTTTATCATCTAAATCCATTTTTTGCTGTACTTATTCTCCATTCCCATATATTTATAAATCTTCTATACAAAATATGGTATCATAATACCTGATATATACTTTCCTTTTGCCGATAAGATTAGTTCCATAACCAAACATTAAATCTTTACCATGAATATAATACTGCATATTACAATTTTTACTTGAATAAAATCCCGCAATCTTCCTCTTGCGTATAATTAATTTCTTAGTTTTGTTATAATAATAATCTCTAATTACCTTTATTCGATTATCCACCTGTTTTTTTGTAAATATAATATGACCT
>JBNMLR010000378.1:0-3050 GCA_050874945.1 Butyribacter sp.
TAGTCGAGACTGTTCTTGAATTTATGAAAAAGTATAATGTAACGGCATATGATGAAAAAAAGAACAAAGGAATAGTGCGACATATACTTACAAGAGTTGGAAAAACAACGGGTGAAGTCATGGTCTGTCTTGTCATAAACGCAAAAAAACTTCCTCATTCAGAAGAATTTGTGGAAATGATAAGAAATTGTGGAATTGACCTTGAGATAAAGAGCATCACTGTTAATATAAATCGTGAAAAGACGAATGTAATACTTGGAGAAAAGATAGAAACACTTTATGGACACTCATATATAGAAGATTATATCGGAGACATAAAATACCGAATATCACCTCTTTCATTTTATCAGGTAAATCCTGAACAGACGAAGAAACTTTACCAGACGGCACTTGAGTTTGCGGACATAAAGAAAGGTGAAGTGGTGTGGGATTTGTATTGTGGAATTGGAACAATATCGCTTTTCATGGCACAGACAGCGGAGAAAGTGTGCGGAGTTGAGATAGTACCGCAGGCGATAGAAGATGCAAAACAGAATGCAGAACTCAACCGTATGACAAACACGGAATTTTTCGTCGGGGCAGCAGAAGATGTAGTACCTGAGCAGTACGAAAAAAGCGGGGGAAAATTAAGGGCAGATGTAGTGACACTCGACCCGCCGAGAAAGGGATGCGATGAGAAGCTGCTTGAAACGGTTGTAAAGATGGCACCGTCGAGGATTGTCTATGTAAGCTGTGACCCGGGAACATTGGCAAGGGATGTGAAATTGCTTGTTGAGAAAGGATATGAGGTTAAAAGAGTAAGAGCCTGCGATATGTTCGGGGGGAGTTTTCATGTGGAGACGGTGGTTGGACTACAACGGAAAGATATGTAGAAATCCTTGAATTTACGCACTTTACAGAGTTTTGGACTTTTAATGAAGTTGGTGTAAATCATAAAGAAAAAGTACAAATTCGTAAAGTGGATGTGTCTGTGGTACTTGACCTGGATACTTGAAACACAATCTTTGTATATAAAAGTGAATAGAGATCATCAATTATGATGAATGTAGGGATACTTGCAAAAGAGTGTCCCTAATGGAAATAATTTGATAACTTCTAGTTTGTAGATGCAAATACATAGTAAAAAGATTAATTATGAAACAACTGAATAACATTTCGACCTCAAAGGGAAGAAAGGTATTTTCAAGAAGAATACTTAAGACTGTAGACAAAGCGGCATATGAACATTAAGTTTATATGCCGCTTTGCTATTATTTTATGCTATTTTATAGTTTCTTGCAAAAAACAAATGAAACAAGCTATTATTTGTACCTCTTTTATTTAATATTTTTGCAAGTTTTTTTAAGTTCATGCATGTAAATGTTAGCCCGACCTTCATTTCCATCCGAGCTTTTCCATACATCTGTGTATATCTAAAACCATGATTCTCTTTTGCTGTTCCAAATATTCGTTCTATGGTTTCCTTTCGTTTCTTATATAACATTGACATTCCAAGAGTATGACGGATATCCTCACATTGTTCTATATACTGTTCCCATATATGCCTTGTAACAACTTTTACATGATTTTTCGATTCTGTGCATTGCGATAAATATGGGCATGTTTTACAGTCAGAACATGAACTCTTATACTCCCTGTATCCGTCTCGGTTTGTAGTGCTATATTTTAATACTTTGTCATTAGGGCAAATATAGCAATCATAGTATTCGTCGTAAACATACTCATATTTTTTAAAGAAACCTTCTTTGGTTCTTGGACGCGTATATGGGAACAGAGGAACGATACCATCATCAATCAGCAGCTTTGCGATTGCAGGTGTTTTGTATCCGGCATCTGCGATTAAAGTTGTTATTCCAATATTTTTGATTTTCTTATACAATGCCGGAAATGTTCTGCTGTCATGTTCATTACCGGGATGAATGGTATAACCTAATATCCAGCCATTCTTATCACATGCCGTTTCTATTGCATACGCAAAAACCTGTTTATGTTCACCTTTATGAAACCATCCACTATCCGGGTCTGAAGTACTCACTTTTATTTCCTTTTTTCCGCCTCCAGAAGAACCAGAAGATGAATTATTGTCATCATTATTATCTTTATTGTCATCATTCTTTTCTTTCAATGGCTTTTTGTTGTGAGCGGCACGATCTCGCGTGATTTCTTTTTGTAAAATATCTTCATAAAACAAAGCTTCTTCTTTTGCAATATGTTTTTGCATCTTCTTATTGTTTGCTCTGGCTTTCACATGTGTTGCGTCTACAAAAACTTCCTGCGGATTAATCAACTTAAACTTATAGCATTGTTCTAAGATATATGAAAAAATCTGTTCAAACAAATCTGTACCTTTAAAACGACGAGAATAATTTTTACCAAATGTTGAAAAATGAGGCACTTTGTCATACATATCTAATCCAAGAAACCAGCGATATGCTACATTCACTTCTATTTCCTTAATTGTTTGACGCATGCTTTTAATTCCATAGAGATACTGGATGAAAGGAATTTTAATTAATACAACAGGATCCATGCTTGGACGACCATTATCATGACAATATTTATCTTGTACTAAATCATAAATAAAAGTCCAATCAATTGCTTTATCAATTATTCGTAGTAAATGGTCTTGCGGAACCAATTCATCCATACAAAACATCTGAATCTGTTCTCTTTTTTTGTCTTGATTTTGTGTCATCATAAGCATTTAAACTCCTTTCCGATATAGTATTATTATACCAAAAAAAGAACGAAATGTCTTAAAAATACTAACTTTTTCGTTCTTAATAAAGAGCAAAGTCCAAGACAAAAGCCCTGGACTTTGTCTACAGTCTGAAATTATATTGATAAATTAATTTGTGTCTGTGACAAATGTGAATTGGCAAAACACAGAAATAAGGCAGTTCCTGGTGAAGGTGCTGCTGACGCAGAAATAATGATTATTGGAGAGGGACCGGGAGAAGAAAATGATAAAACGGGTAGACCTTTTGTTGGAAGAGGTGGCAAAATTTTGGATAAGTATTTAGAGGAAGCAGGTCTTCAAAGAGATAGAA
>JBNMLR010000379.1:0-3039 GCA_050874945.1 Butyribacter sp.
AAAGAGTATGCAGGAAGCAAAAAAAGAGTCCGTAAAAAGATTTGGCAGGGCATTTGTCATAATGATAGCTGTTTTTGTATTATCATGCGGAAAATCCGTTTACAATATACTCGGCATAAAAGCAACACCTGTATTTGGACTTTCAACGGTTCAGGTTCTTGGAATTGCATTTTTTGGAATATTTTATACACATTGCAGATTTAACATAAAAAATACACTTGTTTCAGGAATTACCATTATATTATATATACTCTGTGTAGGAAAAGCAGGTATAATACAGAATATTTACCTTGAGACAGGATTAAAGATATTTATGTTCGTACTTGCAATACATGGACTTTATGTCTGCACGAGATACGGCATGAGCAAAGGTAAAAGGTCAGAAGAAGAGCTTGAAAAAGAGGGACACAGACTCACAACGGCAGGATTTTCAAAAGAGATGATAACATGGTTATTATTCATAATCGTACTCTCAATACCTGCGTTTATCATAACAAAAGATACATGGGTTTATCTTTTGAGAGGTTTTGCATCATCAGTTATATCTTTCGGTGGCGGAGATGCTTATTTATCAGTGGCAGACGGTATGTTTGTAAGCACAGGAATGATAAAGGAAAGTGAATTTTACAGCCAGCTCGTTTCAATAGTAAATGTACTTCCGGGTTCTATCCTTTGCAAGACACTTGCCGGAATCGGCTACTTTATCGGTTTTGACATAAAGGGCAGTGTACTTCAGGGATTTGCGGTAGCACTTGCAGGATTTGCGTGCAGTGTTGCGGCATCAGGAATAGTATTTTGTATAATATATTACCTCTATGAGAAATTTGAGGGAATAGCAGTATTTAAACTTATCGGAAGATGGATAAGACCGATAATAGCAGGACTTTTGTTAAATGTCATGGTGTCAATGATATACCAGAACATAGCAACAGGAACAGCTATCGGAGGAAGTGTAGTTACGACACTTGTCATCACATTGATAATATATCTCGTAAATCTGGTACTTATGCTCAAGGCAAAAGCAGGCAACGGAATACTTATACTTGTATCGGCAGTGCTTGGAATTGCACTTTGCAATGGGATTTTGATTTAACAATTCATTTTGACTATAAGTGACGACAAAAATAAGGATTATTATTATGTGCTCAGGGACGCTTTCGCTCGGAGAACAACGCAGCGGTACATAAAGGTGCAGAAAACGCACCTTAAGTACCGGCGTTGTTCAAACGCCCTTCGGTCATGATAATAATCCTTATTTTTGTCTGGTTATTGCGGAGTTAAGTTTTTTTGGCTAATGAAGTTTTTGTTGTAAAGTTAAGTTTTTGTGTGTTAATAAAATTTTTTATCGTGAAATTTAAGCTGCTTGTGATTGAATGTTTTATTCAGGGTCATTTTTTTATTGATTTTTGAATAAATGTTTTGTATAATGTATATATAAACTCGCTGGTTATGTTTGAATGATTGGCAATTTTATACAAAAATATCGTTACATATATTTTAGGCATTTGCGAAACTGGTATATTGTATCAATGATACAGTACATTATCATAATATATTATTAAATTATGTGATTATAACATTGTAATTTACAAAACAAATAATTAGTTTCGTGATTACCTGATATACATTTATACAGGAGGTAGATAAATTATGGCAAATCGTTTTATTTTAAATGAGACATCTTATCATGGAGCCGGTGCTATTGCAGAGATTGCTACGGAGGTTAAGTCAAGAGGGTACAAGAAAGCTTTTGTTTGTTCTGACCCTGACCTTGTGAAGTTTGGTGTTACTAAGAAAGTTCTTGATGTTCTTGAGAAGGACAGTCTTGATTATGAACTTTATTCAAATATCAAGCCAAATCCTACTATTGAAAATGTCCAGACAGGTGTCGAAGCATTTAAGAAGTCAGGTGCAGATTATCTTATAGCCATCGGTGGAGGTTCTTCGATGGATACTGCAAAGGCTATCGGTATCATCATCAACAATCCTGATTTTGCCGATGTTGTAAGTCTTGAGGGAGTTGCTCCTACAAAGAATAAATCAGTGCCTATCCTTGCAGTGCCTACGACAGCAGGAACAGCGGCAGAGGTTACTATCAACTATGTTATCACTGACGCTGAGAAAAACAGAAAGATGGTCTGTGTAGACCCTAAGGATATTCCGGTTGTTGCATTTGTAGACCCTGACATGATGTCTTCTATGCCTAAGGGACTTACGGCTGCGACAGGTATGGATGCACTCACTCATGCCATCGAGGGATATATCACGGCAGGTGCATGGGAACTTTCTGATATGTTCCATCTGAAAGCTATCGAAATCATATCACGCTCACTCAGAGGTGCAGTTGACAATACACCTGAGGGCAGAGAGGGTATGGCTCTCGGTCAGTATGTTGCAGGTATGGGATTTTCAAATGTCGGACTCGGTATCGTACATAGCATGGCACATCCGCTCGGTGCACTTTATGACACACCACACGGTATCGCAAATGCCATAATTCTTCCTACTGTTATGGAGTACAATGCAGAAGCAACAGGAGAGAAATACCGTGATATAGCAAAGGCTATGGGAGTTGAAGGCACGGAGAATATGTCTCAGGAAGAGTACAGAAAGGCAGCAGTAGATGCAGTAAAACAGCTCTCAAAGGATGTTGGAATACCTGCTGACCTCAAAGAAATCGTAAAGAAAGAGGATATACCATTCCTTGCACAGTCTGCATATGATGATGCCTGCCGTCCTGGCAATCCAAAGGAGACAAGTGTAGAAGATATAACAAAACTTTATGAGTCACTTATCTAAGTCAAAAAAATTTAAGAAATTATATAGTTCTTTAAAATGAAGAACACGCCTGAGATAGCGGTTATCATTATTTCAGGCGTGTTTGTTTTAGTACAAAAGTATTTGCTTTAAGATAAAAATGTTTGTTTTAATGTAAAAGTATTTGCTTTAACATTAAAAATATTTTGTTTTACAGCAGATTATCAAGGTCTTTAGCCTCACAGGTGATAAGCATAGTCATCTTATCGGTCAGTCTTATAT
>JBNMLR010000380.1:0-3039 GCA_050874945.1 Butyribacter sp.
ACCTATGATAAGTGGCAGCAGAAGAAGTATTTTCATGCAGAAGTAAATCGTGACAAGAAACCTTTTACAATCGTTATGCCGCCCCCAAATATCACGGGACAGCTCCATATGGGACATGCTCTTGATAATACGTTGCAGGATATTTTGATCCGTTTTAAACGTATGCAGGGATATGAGGCTTTATGGGTCCCGGGAACTGATCATGCGTCTATCGCAACAGAGGCAAAGGTGGTAGAAAAGCCTGCTAAAGAGGGCATTAAGAAAGAAGATATCGGACGTGAAAAGTTCTTAGAGCACGTATGGGATTGGAAGAAGCAGTACGGTGGTCGTATCGTAGAACAGCTTAAGAAAATCGGTTCTTCCTGCGATTGGGACAGAGAGCGTTTTACAATGGATGAGGGCTGCTCAAAGGCGGTAAAGGAAGTGTTTGTAAAGCTTTACAACAAGGGACTGATCTACCGTGGAGAGAGAATCATCAACTGGTGTCCTCACTGCCTTACTTCTATTTCAGATGCAGAGGTTGAGTATGAGGATCAGGCAGGACATTTCTGGCATCTTCGTTATAAGACGACAGATGGTACAGGATACATTGATCTTGCGACAACAAGACCGGAAACGCTTCTTGGTGATACGGCAGTAGCTGTTAATCCAAACGATGACAGATACAAGGACATGGTAGGAAAGATGCTTGATCTTCCGATTGTTCACCGTCAGATCCCGATTATCGCAGATGAGTATGTAGATATGGAATTTGGTACAGGTGCCGTTAAGATCACACCGGCACATGACCCTAACGATTTTGAAGTGGGACTTCGTCACAATCTGGAAGTGATTAATGTACTGACAGATGATGCAAAGATAGTTGCAGATTATCCTAAATATGCAGGAATGGACAGATATGAAGCCAGAAAAGCAATCGTAGCAGACCTTGAAGCAGAGGGAGCACTTCTTAAAGTAGAAGACCATGAGCATAATGTAGGAACCTGCTACCGCTGTCATACAACAGTAGAGCCAAGAGTCTCAAAACAGTGGTTCGTTGCAATGGAAAAACTTGCAAAACCTGCTATCGAAGCCGTAAAAAAAGGTGATACAAAGTTTGTTCCACCTCATTTTGATAAGACATATTACCATTGGTTAGAAGGAATAAGAGACTGGTGTATTTCCCGTCAGCTCTGGTGGGGACACAGAATTCCCGCATTTTACTGTGATGACTGTGGAGAACTTGTTGTTACTAAGGAAGATGGCTGCACTTGTCCAAAATGCGGCAAACCTATGCGTCAGGGCCCTGATACACTTGATACATGGTTTTCATCAGCACTCTGGCCTTTCAGCACACTTGGCTGGCCTGAAAAGACAGAGGAGATGGACTATTTCTATCCTACAAGCACTCTTGTAACAGGATATGACATTATATTCTTCTGGGTTATCCGTATGATGTTCTCAGGACTTGAGCATACGGGAAAAGTACCGTTTGATACAGTTCTTATCCATGGACTTGTAAGAGACAGTCAGGGAAGAAAGATGAGTAAATCGCTCGGAAACGGAATTGACCCGCTTGAAGTTATAGATAAATACGGTGCGGATGCACTCCGCTTTACACTTGTCACAAACAACGCTCCGGGAAATGATATGCGTTTCTACTGGGAGAGAGTTGAGGCAAGCCGTAACTTTGCAAATAAGGTATGGAACGCTTCAAGATTTATCATGATGCATCTTGGAGACAACGAGATTACAACACCTGAGTACGACACTCTCAAAGTTGAGGACAAGTGGATATTGTCAGCGGTAAATACACTTGCAAAAGAAGTTACTGAGAACATGGAAAAATATGAACTTGGTGTAGCCGTTCAGAAGATAAATGACTTTGTATGGACAGAGTTCTGTGACTGGTATATCGAGTTTGTTAAGCCTAGACTTTTTGCGAAAGATGAGGATAAAGAGTCAGCAAACGCTGCATTCTGGACACTTAAAACGGTACTTATCAATTCACTTAAATTACTTCATCCATATATGCCGTTTATCACGGAAGAAATATTCTGCACACTCCAGTCAGAGGAAGAGTCTATCATGATTTCAAACTGGCCTGAGTTTAAGGATGAGTGGGACAATAAAGATGCTGAAAACAAAGCAGAGCTTATGAAAGCACTTACAAGAGGAATAAGAAACAGAAGAAGTGAGATGAATGTAGCACCATCAAGAAAAGCTAAGGTATATATAGTGGCAGATGACGATGTGACAAAAGAGACACTCACATCACTTGTATCTTCATATCAGCACCTTATCTCTGCGTCAGAAGTACATGTACAGTCTGACAAGACAGGCATCGAGGACAATGCAGTATCAGTAGTTATAGATAAAGCAACAATCTATATGCCACTTTCAGACCTTGTTGACCTCGCAAAAGAAAAAGAGCGTCTTGAAAAAGAAAAGAAACGCCTTGAAGGAGAGCTTAAGAGAGTAAACGGAATGCTTAACAATGAGAAATTCATGAGTAAGGCACCGGAAGCGAAGATAAATGAGGAAAAAGCAAAACTTGAGAAATATCAGGCAATGATGAGCAAAGTAGAAGAAGAACTTGCTGCATTATAATAATGTGATGTAAGTATCAAAAGAAAAGCCCCTATAAGATTGAAGCTTATAGGGGCTTTTTGTAACAGTTCCGCCCCTCATTTATTACATTCGTAAACCTGCCAGCAAGCTGTCAGTCGCTGCTATGCAGCTTGTGTTTACTTCATTTCATAAATGAAAGGCTATTCCGCCCCAAAAAAGATAAGTCAATAATACATTGAGCAAGCTCATGTATTATTGACTTATCTTTTTTGGGCGGAACTGTTACGACTTTTTTGACAAAAAATAAAAAATACTTGACACATCCCCCTTGATAAGTCTAAACTGGTAAAGTAAATGATGTTTGTAAAAATATGAAAAAGAGACTTGACAAAGTGCGAAAGGAGAATGCATAATCATGCAGAGCAGAGCAGAGCAGAGCAGAGCAGAGCAGAGCAGAGCAGAGCAGAGCAGAGCAGAGCAGAGCAGAGC
>JBNMLR010000381.1:0-3023 GCA_050874945.1 Butyribacter sp.
GAAGTAAAGGTGCTTTACGGTATGGTGGAGACAGCAGATCCTAAGGAAGAAGAAACAGGTATCGCAAGAGGAATAGACAAGGACGGTGCTTTGCTTGTTGAGACAAAAGACGGCATTAAGAGCATTGTGTCCGGAGAAGTATCAGTAAGGGGGCTGTATGGCTATGTATGATGAGGCAGATATAAACAGCGAAGCCGTGATATTGTGTGCGGCAAATGCATATGAACAGAAATATTATCTCAATGAAAATTTCAGTTCACTTCCACAGACAATTAAAGATGAATTACAGATAATGTGTGTGCTTTATACGGCGGAGATAGGCGGGATTTTTTCATTACAGTATGATGAAGAGGGCAACCTTTATATGAATGTCGTAGCAGAGGAAGACGATTTTTCGTTTGACGAGATAGGAAGTGCATTAAAGATAAAAGCATTGCAAAATGAAAAAAGGGATCTTCTTGAGTCACTTGAAAAATATTACAAAGCGGTGATATTACACGAAGATTTAGATACCATACAGACACAGGAATAATAAATGATATACAGGTCGTATGGTGACCGATATAGAAATGTGAGGAAAAAAGAATGTTATTAGCAGTAGATGTTGGAAATACAGATGTGACATTTGGAGTATTTGATGGAGAGAGACTTGCGGCAAGATTCAGATTTACCGTGCAGGTACCGAGAACATCAGATGAATATGGAGAATTATTGTGCAATATTCTAGAGCAGAAAGGGTACAAGCCTGACGATATAACAGAGGTTATAATAGCATCGGTAGTGCCTAAGATGATGTACTCTTTTACAAGTGGTATAATCAAGTACCTTAACTGCCATCCTATAGTTGTTGGAGCAGGGACAAAGACAGGTATAAGAATAGACACGATGAACCCGAAAGAGATAGGACCTGACAGGATAGTGGATGCGGTAAGTGCGTTTGAACTTTACGGAGGACCTATAATCGTCGTGGATTATGGAACAGCGACGACTTATGACCTTGTGACGGCAGACGGAGCATTTAAGGGCGGAGTAATCAGTCCTGGAATAAGAATATCGGCAAATGCACTCTGGAACAATACGGCTAATCTTCCTGAGATAGAGATAAAATGTCCGGGAAACATCGTTGCTAAAGACACTATCTCTGCAATGCAGGCAGGACTTTTTTATGGAACGATAGGCCAGACAGAGTATATCATAAGAAAGATTAAAGAGGAATCAGGACTTATGGATGCCAAAGTCATAGCGACAGGCGGACTTGGAAAAGTTGTATATGAAAATACGGAGTCTATAGAGATATATGACGGCGACCTCACATTAAAAGGATTGCAGCTTATACACAGCAAACAGAAAAAATAGAGAGTTATGAGTGGATTTTATATTGGAAATGTAAAGATAGACGGTAATCTTGCTTTAGGACCTATGGCAGGAGTGACGGATATGCCGTTTCGCACGATTTGTAAAGAGTTTGGTGCGGATTTGCTCTATACCGAGATGATAAGTGCAAAAGGTATCTATTATAAAAATAAAAATACCGAACCACTGTGGCAGATAGATGAAACGGAGCATCCGATAGCATTGCAGCTTTTTGGTTCAGAACCGGAACTTATGGCGGATATGGCAGAGCAGATAGAGCACAGGAACTTTGATATACTCGATATAAATATGGGTTGTCCGGTGCCAAAAGTAGTAAACAACGGTGAGGGGTCGGCACTTATGAAAAATCCGGAGCTTGCCGCAAAAATAGTGAGAGCCATATCGGACAGGATAAAAAAGCCTGTCACTGTCAAATTCAGAAAAGGCTTTAATGACGAAAACATAAATGCCGTTGAATTTGCAAAAATGATGGAACAAAGCGGTGCAGGTGCCGTGGCGGTACACGGCAGGACAAGGGAAGAATATTACTCCGGAACGGCGGACTGGGATATAATAAGAAAAGTAAAAGAAGCAGTAAAAATCCCGGTTATAGCGAGTGGAGACATATTTACACCTGAGGATGCAGAAAGATGCAAGAACGAGACAGGCTGTGACGGTCTTATGATAGCGAGAGGTGCGAGAGGAAATCCGTGGATATTCAGGCAGATAAAGGAATATGAAAAAAGCGGTCATCATTCGGACAAGCCATCCTTTGACGAGGTGGCGGCTATGATACTCAGGCACACAAAAATGCAGATAGAATATAAAGGTGAATATCTCGGCATACGAGAGATGAGAAAACACGTCGGCTGGTACACGGCAGGCTATAAAAATTCATCATCAATACGCAGACAAGTAAATGAAGTAGAAAATTATGAGCAGTTAGAACAACTTATAAATGATTGTAAGAATTTATAGAAAAACGCCAGCTATAATTTATACGGACTGCATTGCAGACAAATAAAAAAATATTTATAGCAGACTGCCATAATTTGAGAAAGACGCATTTAATGTAACACACAATTAAAACGAAATGGAGATAAAGATGGAAGAACTTATTCAAAAGATTGAGAGATTAAAGAAAGAAAACGATTTTGTCATACTTGCACATTACTATGTGGATGGTGCCGTTCAGGATATAGCGGACTATGTTGGAGATTCATTTTATTTAAGTAAAGTTGCGACAAAAGTTGAGGCAAAAAACATATTATTTGCAGGTGTGTCATTTATGGGCGAGAGTGCAAAACTCTTAAATCCTGAAAAGCACGTATATATGGCAGATGTGACTGCTGACTGTCCTATGGCTCATATGGTAACGGTTGACCGCATAAAAGAAGTCAGAGAGCAGTATGACGATGTTGCCGTAGTCTGTTATGTAAACTCGACAGCCGAGATAAAGGCGGTATCAGATGTATGTGTGACTTCCTCAAATGCCATCAAGGTAGTAAAAAACATAGAGAATAAGAGGATATTCTTTGTGCCTGACAACAATCTTGGAAGATATGTTGCATAGCAGTTACCTGAAAAAGAATTTATATTTAATGACGGATTTTGCCATGTTCATAAGAGTATTGACCCTGAGCTTGTCAAAGAAGCAAAAGAGCACCATC
>JBNMLR010000382.1:0-3019 GCA_050874945.1 Butyribacter sp.
AAATAAAATCAATAAAGGAAAAGGAGAAAAAAAATGGCAGAAAACAAAGAACTTAAGTACAATGAACCGTGGATATTGCAGAGAGCAGATCCATTTGTATGCAAAAAGGATGGCTGGTATTATTTTACGGCATCTATTCCAAGTTATGACTGCATCGCACTCAGACGCTCAAAGACTCTTGACGGCCTTAAAGATGCGGAAGAAGTTGTAGTATGGAAAAAGCATGAGAGCGGAATCATGAGCAAACATATCTGGGCACCTGAGCTTCATTATCTTTTCGGAAAGTGGTATATCTATTTTGCGGCAGGAGAAGCAGAGAATATTTGGAATATCCGCCCATATGTGCTTGAGTGTCAGGGTGATGACCCTATCAATGATGAATGGGTAGAGAAAGGCAAGATGCAGAGAGCAGATGATGATATATTCTCATTTGAAGCATTTTCACTTGATGCCACTATCTTTGAAAACAAAGGAAAATATTATTATGTATGGGCTGAAAAAGTAAGCGTAGGTCCACAGATTTCTAATCTTTACATTGCTGAGATGGAGTCAGGATATAAGCTTAAGACAGTTCAGGTACTTCTCACAACACCTGATTATGACTGGGAGCGTCATGGTTTCTGGGTAAACGAAGGACCGGCAGTTATCAAGCATAACGGAAAGCTTTTCCTTACATATTCAGCAAGTGATACAGGTGTAAATTATTGTATGGGTATGCTCACGGCTGATGAAAATTCAGATGTACTTGACCCATTGTCATGGAAGAAAGAGAGATACCCGGTTCTCAAGACAAATGAAGAACTTGAGATATACGGACCGGGACATAACTCATTTACGGTAGATGAGGACGGAAATGATGTTATGGTATATCATGCAAGAAAAGAAGCCGAGATAGAGGGAGATCCACTCTACAATCCTAACAGACACGCAATGCTTATGAAGATTCGCTGGGATGAGGATGGAAGACCGGTATTTTCTTACAAAGACTGATATTAAATGATTGAAATTGTTCATTGAAATTAAAATGCGCCATCTGCCTTATAAATAATATAGGGTATATGGCGTGTTGTGTATAAATAGAAAGAAATGAGGAGTAATATGGCAAAACTTGTAATTAACGAAAACAAAGAATTAAGCACGATCGAACCTGAAATCTACGGTCATTTTTCAGAGCATCTCGGAAGATGTATCTATGAGGGAATTTATGTAGGAGAGAACTCTGATATACCTAATGTAAACGGTATGCGTACAGATGTAGTTGAGGCTTTAAAGGAACTTAAAGTGCCTATGCTTCGCTGGCCGGGCGGCTGCTTTGCCGATGAGTACCACTGGAAAGACGGTATCGGACCAAAAGAGACGAGAAAGAAAATGATAAATACACACTGGGGTGGTGTTGTAGAGGACAACAGTTTCGGAACACACGAGTTTATGGAACTTTGCCGTCAGATAGGCTGCAAGACTTATGTAAACGGCAACCTCGGAAGCGGAACAGTACAGGAAATGTCAGAATGGGTTGAATATATGACATTCAACGGTGTATCACCTATGGCAGACCTCAGAAAAGAGAATGGACATGAGGAGCCGTGGAAAGTTGATTTCTTCGGTGTCGGCAATGAAAACTGGGGTTGTGGCGGAAATATGACTCCTGAGTTTTATGCAAATGAGTACCGCCGTTATCAGACATATGTTAGAAATTATGACCCTGAAAAGCCTATAAAGAAAGTTTGCTGTGGTGCAAATGTCGATGATTATTTCTGGACTGAGGGTGTTATGAAGACCTGTTTCAGCCATGCAGAGTGGGCACACGGATTTATGGATTACCTCTCACTTCATTATTATGTGCATCCAGAAGGATGGGAGATAAAGGGAAGTTCAACAGATTTTGACGGTGATGTATGGTATAAGACACTTAACAAGGCACTTCATATGGATGAACTTATCACAAGACACGGAACTATCATGGATAAGTATGACCCTGAGAAAAAAGTAGGAATGTGTGTTGACGAGTGGGGAGCATGGTACACTTGTGAGCCTGGCACAAATCCGGGATTTTTGTATCAGCAGAACACTGTAAGGGATGCTCTTATCGCCGGAATAACGCTTAATATCTTCAACAAGCACAGTGACAGAGTAAAGATAGCCGCACTTGCACAGATGGTAAATGTACTCCAGTCAGTTCTTCTCACAGAGGGTGACAAGATGATAAAGACACCTACATATCATGTAATGCATATGTACAGACACCATCAGGGAGCAAAACTTCTTGAGAGCAGTGTGACAGGAATAGATGAGATAGGACCTGATGAGTGGAAAGTTCCAAAAGTAACAGAGTCAGTATCAAAAGATAAAGACGGTGTTATCACAATCACACTCAACAACCTCTCGATAGAAGCGGCAGAAGAAGTGGAGATACAGCTTGCAAACGGTGAGTATAAAGTGGTAGAGTCACGCATTGTAACAAACAGTGATATGCACGCTCACAATACATTTGAAGCACCAGAGGAAGTAGTAGAAAAAGACTTTACTGACTATGAAGTTAAAAACGGAAATATCGTAGCAAAACTTCCTGTTAATTCAGTAGTAGAGATAAGAGTTCAGAAATAAAAATAAACAGATTACAAATAAAAATGTACTGTATTGTCTGCATTGGAAAATGCAGGCAGGACAGTACATTTCTTATATATAGTAAAAGAGGGTTATTATGGCACATATATGTAAAAAATGTTTTCTTCGTGAAATGGCGGAAGAAGATGCAAAAATGATAGAGAAGTATAAAAACGGCATAAAAGAGATAGACCGTGTATCTGAGGAGAAGTATGAGGAAAGACTGGCGGTCTGTAAGGAATGTGACCTCCTTAATGCGGGAACCTGTGGGGCGTGCGGATGTTATGTGGAACTTAGGGCGGCGACGAAAGTGGGGAGGTGCCCGCATAAATTTTGGTAGGGGATTTTTTCTTGGGGGAGTGACGCCGTACCGGATATATATTTACACGCTCAGGGACGCTTTCGCTCTGCGAAC
>JBNMLR010000383.1:0-3015 GCA_050874945.1 Butyribacter sp.
ATATGATATTTACTCTTTGTACCATGGAGGCATTAAAACCCACATGGATTCCGTATCTTCAGAGTGTCCTTAATATAAGGCAGCAGATGGATAACAAAGAATATCTTGAAGCATATAAGGAATTTGAAGCATACACGGACGATATTGAGATAGAACAGTTACTTTTTTACTTCACATATGTTTACTGCTGCCAGTCGGCTTATGACGGAGCACTTCTCGCCAAGATAAAGATGGCTGTTGTCAATACGCTTATCATAAAGGAACTTTGGTTTATGTGCTGGCTTGAAAATGACAGAACTCTTACAATGGAGGATAAAGTCGAGTATGCACACTGGTTTGTAAGGGAAGTTGAAAACTCCGATGAAAACATGGAGCAGTGGGACAGCCTTATGCAGAGAAATCCGAGATTTTCACTTGATAATATTTTTAAGCTGCTGTAAAAAAGACAACTGCTATTATAAAAATAACAGTCAGATATATAACTAAGTATTTTTAAAATGCTTAGATTTGTTTGAAAAAGGTATGCAGAAATGAGAAGTTAAATTTATAAAAGCTATAAAGAAACGGGGCATAATATATGGAATATAAGATACTTGAGAGAGATGCAAGACTTGGAGATTACAATGCAAGAAAAAAACTTGAAGAACGATACGAACTTTTAGAGGAACTTCCGATAAGGGATGATATGGGTTATAAACTTACATGGGCACCGTCAAAGGTTGATAAAAAACTTCTTGATGATATTGACAGGATGTATGGAAATATATCTGTAACCGATATAGATACTGATATATCAATAGAGACGGAGTCTTTCCACAGCTGCCGTATAGAGGGAGCAGACACAACGAAAGAGGAACTGTTCGAGATATTCAAGGCTAAGAGAACAGAGAAAAAAGGCGATAAGATGATATTAAACACATATCGTGCCGTTAAGTTCTTAAACCTCACAAGAAAAAGAGATGTAAATACACTTGCAAATCTCTGGAAGATAGTTACTGAGGGTGTCTGTGACAATCCGGGACTTGCCGGTGAAGTTTTCAGAAACGGTCCTGTAAAGGTCGGTACACACCAGGCACCGGATGTGGAATTTCTTGATTACTGTATGAAACAGTTTTTTGAATTTTACCACGGAGATAATATACAAAATCCATATATAAAAGTGGCGATACTTCATTTTTACTTTGTGTATATGCACCCTTTCTGTGACGGAAACGGCAGAATATCAAGACTTATAACGACTGACTTCCTTATAAGGAGCGGTCTTAACAATTTCAGTGCACTTACACTCAGCAAAACGATAAACGAGACAGCACCGGAGTATTATCAGGCACTTGAAAACAGTGAAAATTCTTATCATGATGTCACACCGTTCATACATTATATGCTTATAACCGTGTATAACAATCTGTATGAAGTTCTGTCTAAACAGGATAAATATATTGTAGAATTTACTGACTGGAAGAAGGTGCTTGATTGAAAAATCAGAGATTAGACAAGATTAAAAATCTGATAAAGACAAGATATATCATAATAATTTCGCTGGTACTTGGACTTATTGCGGGTTTTCTCGGTTACAGTAATCATATCAATACATTTGATAACATGATATCCGATGCGGTTTACCAGAAGATAAACAGGGACAAGAAAAAGTCAGATATTAAGATAATCTCAATAGATAAGGCAACGATAAAAGAACTCGGTGATTATTCCGACTGGTCTAGGAGTAAACTCGCCGAAGTGATAAATAAGCTTGATTCATTTACTAACAGACCGTCGGCGATAGGTATTGCACTTGACCTGCACAGTGAAAAGGACAGCGACGGAGATAAGGAGCTTATAAGTGCGTGCAAAAAATACAGTAATGTCTGTCTTAGTGCCAATCTTATACTTGACGATAAAAAGGACATGGAGATGCATACGGACGGTGCAAGCGGCAGTGCCATAAAAAAGCCCGATGATAATGGTGCTGCGTCAAAAGGTGCCTTGGAGAAAATGCAGCCGCCACCCGACGAAAACGGTGGGATGATTCCTGATGATAACGGGGAGAAAAAGGAAAATGACAACCAGTCGCCGCCGCCCAAACCATCGGCGAGTCCCAAAGAACAGCTTAACAAATATGCCGGAAAGGATATAAACGGCACCATACTTCCGTTTGATGATATACTTCCATATGTAACAACAGGTTTTATAAATCTATCGCATAACAATGGCAACGGATATGTAAAAGATGCTGTTGCAAGCATAAATGTCGAGGGAACATCGATAGACAGTTTTTCGGTCGCACTTTATAAGATGTATAAAAAGGCGAGAAACCAAAAATACACGGTACCGAAACTTGATGATAAAAATGCATTTGGCTTTAATTTTTCCAAAAAAAGCGGTGAATATGATACATATTCATTCATTGATGTGCTGAATGGAAAAACAGACCTCTCAGAATTTAAGAAAAGTATAGTAATCATAGGAGATTACACATCGGATAATGAAAATGTAAAAGTTCCTAACCAGAAAAATGAATCAATGCACAATGTCGAAGTACAGGCAAATATCATTGAAGCTTTACAGGACAGTAAAACGGTCGAGAGTATTCCAAAGATATATCTTTCAATATTTTATGCCGTATTCGTTTTCATGCTTTTCCTTGCAACATCATATGTGACGAGTAAGAAAACAATGATAGCGGCTGTCATATTTGTAGTCATACAGTTGTTTGCAGCCTGCACGCTTAATTATTACGGTTATTTCGTGCCGCTTCTCATACCTATAATATTCCTAGTCATCGTGGTCGTGCTTAACCTGATGATAAGGTATATACTGGAGCGAAAGAAAAAATATGAACTTGAAAATGTATTCAAGAAATATGTTGACGAACAGGTAGTTAAGGAAATCGTCGGTGACGGAACAATAGAGGCAAAAGTAGGCGGCATACGGAAAGATATTGCCGTGCTTTTCGTAGACATAAGAGGATTTACGCCGCTGTCGGAGAGTCTTGACCCTGAACAGGTCGTAGATATA
>JBNMLR010000384.1:0-2958 GCA_050874945.1 Butyribacter sp.
CTTGATGGTAAAGGGAAGATTACTAAAAAATTTGACACATCAGGTCTTGGGTGTAAAAAAGTCATGGATATGGCAGATATGGAGTCAGTGTTAGATACATTGTCTTTTAAAGAAAAGAGTTATGCCATCCGTATCTATTTAAAAGACGAATCACATATCGACCTTGCTGCCGTTAGCAGAAAGGATGCTAAAGGAGTTGTAGTAGGTTACTTTTATACTTCAGCGGCTTATGCGAGCATAATCAATAATTCCATAAGGGCAGTTGTGTCGGGATTTTCGCCTGATAATAACGGAACTATCGTGATAAGCAGTGCAAATCAGATAGTTATCTCAAATGATAAGTCATTAGAGGGAAAGAAAATTGAAGATACTCTCATTCTAAAAAGAATAATGGAGCGTGGAACAGGGACAAAACTTATTCATGCCAAAAATGAATCTAGTGCTTTTGGTTATCATTTCGGACTTATGGAAAAGAGCAGGGATTATTATATTTACATATACACGGATGAGCGTAAAGTGTTTACTTCCACTGTCTCGATCATGTTATGTGTTCTGGTCGCATATGTGCTTGTACTGATAGTAGTAAATGCAGTTATGTGGAAAAATGAAGAGATATATCAGCAAAATCAGATGATAGTACAAAAGGATTACACTTATGCATTGGAGATGAAAAATAGAGAACTCGAAGAAACAGCACTTCGTGCAGAGAAAGCTAATGCGGCTAAAAGTGACTTTTTATCGAGAATGAGCCATGACATAAGAACTCCGTTAAATGGAATAATAGGACTGTTAAAGATAGATGAGCAGCATTTTGATGACAGCGAACTTGTGAGAGAAAATCATAAAAAGATGCAGATTTCGGCAAGGCATTTATTATCACTTATAAATGATGTTTTGCAAATGAGTAAACTTGAGGACGGAAAAATAGTTCTCACGCACGAAGTTATCAGTCTTGGTGAGCTTACGGAAGATATAGTGACGATAATCATAGGCCGTGCCGTCGAGGCGGGGATTGAATGGGATTATGAAAAGGATAAATCTAACATTCCGTATCCGTATATATACGGCAGTCCGGTTCATTTGAGACAGATTTTTCTGAATATTTATGGAAATTGCATAAAATATAATCATGCAGGGGGTAAGATAACGACTATTGTTGATGTTGTCGAAGAACAGAAAGATATGTGCACATACCGCTGGATTATAACAGACACGGGTGACGGCATGAGTGAGGAGTTTCTGGAGCATATCTTTGAGCCGTTTACACAGGAGAAAGACGATGCGAGAAGTGTCTATCATGGAACGGGACTCGGAATGTCTATTGTGAAAAGCCTTATTGAAAAGATGAACGGAACAATATCAGTCACGAGCAAAAAAGGCGTGGGTTCAACATTTGTGATAACGATACCATTTGAGATAGCACCTGCACCAAAGAATGTCCGGAGTAAAGAAACAGTCAAAAAAGCGGATATAAGCGGCATGAGTCTTATGCTTGTTGAGGATAATGAGTTAACTGCACAGATAGCTGAGGTGCTTTTGCAGGATCAGGGAGCAGAAGTACATATTGCCCGTAACGGACAACAGGCGGTCGATATGTTTAAGGAGAGCCGTGCCGGAGATTTTGATGCGATACTTATGGATGTGATGATGCCTGTAATGGACGGAATAACGGCGTCTAAGACTATTCGTGCATTAGACAGGGCAGATGCAAAGGATATTCCTGTTATTGCGGTGACGGCAAATGCCTTTAAGGAAGATGCTGATAAATGTCTTGCGGCAGGAATGAATTCTCATGTATCAAAACCGTTGGATATTGAGAAAGTAAAGCAGGTTTTGTGTGAGTATGTGAGTAACAGTAAAAAACAAAGAGGTAGAGCAGTGTGAAAAATCCGATTTTTCACACTAAAGATTTGTGCATGAGCATACTATGCAAAAAAATGCGTACAGAAATGGGGGAATATATTGAATATTGCACAATTACATAATGTCAGCAAGGTTTATAGGATTGATGATGAATATGATACATATGCCTTAAATCATGTTGATTTAGGAATAGAGCAGGGAAAATTTCAGGCAATAATCGGGACATCGGGCAGTGGAAAAAGTACATTGCTCAATGTTTTAGGAGGACTTGATTATGTCAGCGAGGGGGAAGTTATTTTTAATCTTCAGGATGAAATTAAAACTAAGGTTGACATTACCGAAATGACAAATGATGACCTGATAGATTTCAGGAGAAAGCATATCGGATTTATATTTCAAAATTACAATTTAGTTCCTATGATGACAGTGTTAGAAAATATTATTTTTCCATTGCAGTTAGATGAGCAGGAAATAGACTTTAATCTTATAGATACGATTATGGAAAAACTGGATATTAGCGGGCAGAAAAATAAATATCCTAATCAATTATCAGGCGGACAACAACAGAGGGTGTCTATTGCAAGGGCACTTGTCATGAAGCCTGATGTTATACTTGCGGATGAGCCGACAGGCAATCTGGATAATCAGAACAGCCGTTATGTAGTTGAGTTATTGAAAAATTCTGCAAAAATGTATAATCAGACGATAGTTATGGTTACCCATGACAGAGAGATTGCCAAGATATGTGACCGTAGAATATATATTGAGGACGGACGGGTGGTAAAAGATGAGTGGAGCTAAAAATTCATGGAAAAAAGCAATTTCTAAGTTGTGTAAAAGCTATGGAAAAAGGCAGAAATATAGAATGATTTCCATATCGTTGACACTTTTCGTAGTAACAGTGTTATTTACGGCATTATTGACATTATATGTCGGTGTTGAAAACTCACTTGGCAGATATGAAGAAGAGAAATTTGGAACAGAAGCACACGGACAAATCTTTTATCAGACAAAAAATGGATATAATAAAATTAAAAATGATGCACTTATTTCTGACAGCACTTACAGTCATATGCTCGGAACATTGTGTCCGGA
>JBNMLR010000385.1:0-2938 GCA_050874945.1 Butyribacter sp.
CTGCTGTGCATTTGCAATCTGGTTCTTAATGTTCCTACTTACAGAATCATCTGCCTGTGCCATTCCCATTGTTCCCGTCTGCATATTTGTTCCGTTAAGTCCGTTTATCCTCATTATTTTGCCCTCTTTTCTATTTTAAAAAGTATTTTATATTCTACCTGTCTGATACCGCAGATTGCTACATTCCCATACAATTTTCACAATCCTGCAAACACCTTCAATCCTATTATCTTTGTCTGGCACAATATTACTTCTTATTCTCTCTTTCGGCACATCTTTTTCCTTAATAAACACTGATGTTGTGAACCGTCCTTTTTTCGTTGTAAAGTAAAAAACTGCCACACAAAGCATTATCCTACAATACGCATAAAAAATCCGTTATTAACAACTGCATATTATATAGACTATGCTTAATGCAACAGCCTTACCATTTCATTTTTTACTCGACCTGAAGCATAATACTTAAAATCACCTCACCACCACTCTGTTCAAGAGATATATCCCCCATATACAGTCTTGCCGCCTGCCTTATGTTATTCAGACCGAGTCCATGTCCTTTTCCGTTTTTTGTTGTTTCCGGCAGACCATTTTCACCAAAGTTAAGTTTCCCCTCAAAACTGTTTTTAATAGTTATCATAAAAATACTGTTTTTCCGAAAAGAAAAAACACTGATATATGGATTGTTTCCACTTACATTTTCCATACAGTTATTCAGAGCATTATTTAAAATCACACTCAGGTCAAATGCATTTAGCTTTGTATTCTCAGGATAATGGAAATTCGATATAAAGCGAATCTGCTTTTCATCTGCTTCTCTGAGTTTTTCCAGCAAAATAACATCAATCACAGGATTTCCTGTCTTTACCACAGGAGATACCTCGCCCCACTCTTTTTTCAAATGTTCAAGATATTCTGTGGCATCATCCGTTTTATTAAATGCCACCAGATGTTCAAGTGTCTGGATATGATTACCCATATCGTGACGCATACATCGTATATCCTGATACAGTTTTTCTACTTCCTCAATATGCTTTTTCATATCGCTCACCTGATTTAACACAAGTTCCTGCCCCTGCTGTTCCTCCTGCATTTTTTTCCAGTTCTGGAACATTACAACCATTGCAAGAATAGCACCTATGGAAATCAGATAGTGAAAAAAACTTATAGCTCCGTAAAATCCATAGGTATCAATCATACTCTTTCCGGTATCTTTTTCATATATCTTAAAAACACCATACCCGGTAACACCTACAAGCGATGGTATAATAAGAATTACCATCTCTCTGACATCCATCTCATCGTTTTTGTATATATATGCCTTGTTAATCAGTCCGATTGAAACTGTAAGAAAAACAATACAAAGCCCAATATCCATACCTTTGCTTCCAACATAGAGTGCATATTGCAGCCATTCTTTTCCTATACCCATATCCCGAAATACAAGTATTTTTTCAATAAGATTATCTAATTTTGCAGCCATTGCAACCGCCGGCCATCGTATAGAAAAGAAAGTAACTGAAAGAAATATTTTCTGATATATATTTCTTCTGTCCTCTGCATACATCACAAGAAACGCTGCCACAACTCCAATCATATATGCAAAAAAATTATCAATCTGTATCGGAATTATATACAAAATAAGCATCGCTACAATATATACCACGCCGACCGCCACAGCTTTATTTTTCTTTTTTATATAGGGAGATACAAATTTACCAAAGCAGATTCCTGTAATAATAAGAATCGCAATAACAGACAGCTTTGCCGTAACCATCCAGCATTTTTCCAGCAAGCTCATCAAATCTGAATTCCTTTCCTCTGGTTATATCTTAGATACTGTTTTACAAACTCAGGATAATTCTTTTTGGCAAGCAACGCAGTTCCATTTTCCATCGTTATGCAATCGGCATCATATTTTTCAACATATTTAAAATGTATAAGATACGCTCTGTGTGTCCGGAAAAAATCTTCACCTGCCCTGTCTCCCAACTCCTTTAATTTTCCGTAATATTCAATATCCGTATTCTGTGTATGAATAATCACTTTTCTGTTATATACCTCGGCATACACAATATCCCTCAAAAACACTTTTATATGACTTCCTGCCGACTGTATCATTATATATCTCTCGTCTGTTTTATTTTCAGAATGTTTCCCAATCGTTTTAACTGCCTTTTTTACAACCTCCTCAAATTTTTCATCAGAAAAAGGCTTAACCAGATAATGAAATGCAGCAACATCAAAAGCCTGAAAAACATACTCCTCCGCCGCCGTCACAAAGATAAGTACCATCTCATCATTGCTCTCACGAAGAATTTTTGCTGTTTCCATCCCTCCCGTTCCAGGCATCTGAATATCCAGAAATAGAATATCAGGCTTACAGCCGCTTGAAATCAGTTCATCACCTGACAGGTACTTTTCTATAACCGCATCAGGCAGAAGTTTTTTTATTTTTTCCTCTAATATCTGTACTATAGATTTATCATCATCACAGATGGCAATATGCATTTAAATCCCCCCTAAATTATAAATAAATCAATTATAACAGAAAACAGAAAAATTAAAGTAATATCTCCCCACTAATGATGTGAATAAACCTTTTTTTGTTGTGAAAAAGAACAAAGAATTGCTTGCGACTCTTTCGCGCTTGAGCGGAATGCGTAGCATTTATTTCTTTTCCGCGAAATGCGCATCCTCACGGAGTGTTTTTAATGTTATATGAAACGAGAAGTTTCCTATAACATTAAATAGACAGCTGATATTACAACTGTCTATCCACCAAACACTTATTATCAATTTAAATATCTCATTTTATCAAAAAAGGCATTAAATAAAATGGTTCAAATAATAAATTATCTTCCATACCTATATCTTTCTGCGATATTAAATATGCCTTATTAACATTTTGAGAAAATTTCCTGCAAAACTCCTTTATCGA
>JBNMLR010000386.1:0-2936 GCA_050874945.1 Butyribacter sp.
AAAGCCCGATTTGTCGAGATGTTTGGAAGTATTCATAATAATAAGAATGAATTTGATATTGTTACTATTGAAGATGTTTGTACTTTGATTAAAGATGGCACTCATCAAACTCCTAAATATACAGAAAATAAAGATGATGGCTACAAGTTTCTATCGTCTAAGGATGTTATGTCTCAAAAGATTGATTGGAATAATATAAAGTATATACCAGCAGAATTGCATGAGAAATTATATGCAACAATACAGCCGCAAAGAAATGATATATTAATGTCTAAGAATGGTGTCAATTATGGTGTTGCAGCCGTTAATGATACTGATGAAGTGTTTGATATTTATGTTAGTCTTGCATTACTTAGACCAAAGGAAATAATTGATCCAATTTTCTTTAGATGTATAATTAATAGTCCTGAAACTAAGCGACAGTTTGATGCGAGCATTAAGGGAATTGGAGTTCCTAATTTACATTTGGGTGAGATAAGAAAAACAAAAATATTTCTTCCATGTATGGAACTTCAAAAGGAATTTGTTACATTCGTCCAGAAACTCGACAAATCAAAAGCTGCAATTCAAAAGTCATTAGATGAAACACAGATTTTGTTTGACTCGTTGATGCAGAAATATTTTGGGTAAAAATTTGAAAGGAAACAGAACGTATGATTTTATATCATGGAAGTAATGTGCAGGTAAGTGCACCTAAAATACTTGTTACTAATAGGATGCTTGACTTTGGTGCCGGTTTTTATACAACCTCAAATAGACAGCAGGTTGTTAAATGGGCGAAAACACAGGCTATTCGACGAAGAAAAGGAAAGCCGATTGTTTCTATGTATGATTTTGATGAAGAAAAACTGAATGGAATATCGGTTCTTAGATTTGAAGCGGCTGATAGAGAGTGGCTAAATTTTGTTACTGATAATCGGAAAGGAAAGTATGTTGGTGAAAAATATGACTTGGTAATAGGACCGGTTGCAAATGATAATACTATGCCTGTTATAAGTAATTATATGTCTGGAATAATTGATGAAAAAACAGCATTGATTTTGTTGAAACCTCAAAAACTTTCAGACCAATATGCTTTTTTAACAGAAAAAGGAATTTCAATATTAAGATTTTTAGGCGGTGAGAATGTATGACAAAAAGGACAGAACCATCAATTCTTCAAAATTTCGATGCGGAAATTGCGGAATTGATAGCAAAAAATCGTGGAATTTCCATAATGGATGCTCTTAGGATATTTCTTGCATCTAAAACGCATGAAATGTTAGAGAATGACGAAATGAAATTGTGGTATTTTAGTCCGTTGGCGGTTTTTGATATGTGGGAAAATGAAGAAGCAACAGGAGACCCGGGAAATTCTTTATATTTGCGAGGTGATGAGATTGAGTAAGGAATTTAGATTTTTTACATTTTTAATTGAAAGTTATGCAAGGGAAAAAAATATGTCGGCATCAGATGTTTTGAAAATATTAGATGAAAAAAATCTTACCGATTTTATTTTTAATATGTATGAAATATATCATGTAGAAGCCATAGAAAACGCATATATGGACATTGACAGCCTGATTAAAACAGGAAAAACGGCATGGTAACTGTGATAAAATTCGGTTAATTAATATGCGGGCATAATATAATTTTGAATTTTTATTACTAATTTGTAAAGCAAGAAATTTTTCTTGCAATTTATTGCTATTGCAGATGCAGGTGTAGGATGTTGGTATCTTTGAAAGGAGATATTAACATGGAAGAAAAAATAGTATTAGTATTAAATGAAATGTCAGAGTATTTAACGGTAGAACAGATGAAAAAACTGCAGGAAGTAATAGTAAAAACATTTGCAGAAAACGAAGCACCTAAAACAGAAATATCAAATGATGAATTTTTGAAAATGTTTCTTGATGCAAAGAGAATAGAGGGGTGCTCAGACCGAACTATTAAGTATTACAGAGTCACGATAGAGCATTTGCTAAAAAATGTGGTAAGTCCTATCAGAAAAATAACAACGGAAATGATGAGGGCATATCTTGTTGATTATCAAAAAATAAATAATTGTGGAAAAACGACAGTAGATAATATACGAAGAAATATTTCAAGTTTCTTTTCGTGGTTGGAAGAAGAGGATTATATTTTAAAAAGTCCGATGCGAAGAATACATAAAATTAAAACTCAAAAAACAGTAAAAAACATTATCTCGGATGAAGAAATTGAAAAATTGCGTGATAATTGCAAAAATATTCGTGACACGGCAATGATTGATTTGCTTTATTCTACAGGGATAAGAGTAGGCGAACTTGTAAAATTGAATATTGAGGATATAGATTTTTCGGAGAGAGAATGTGTTGTGTTCGGAAAGGGTGATAAGGAAAGACGGGTTTATTTTGATGCAAAATCAAAAATACATTTGAAAAATTATATAGAAAGCCGCAAAGATAACAATCCTGCTTTGTTTGTAACTTTAAATGCACCATATGACAGGCTAAAGATAAGCGGAGTCGAAATAAGAATACGGGAATTGGGGAGAATGTTAAATTTAGAAAAAATTCATCCACATAAATTCAGAAGAACAATGGCAACGAGAGCAATAGATAAAGGTATGCCGATAGAGCAGGTGCAAAAAATACTTGGACATTCTCAGATAGACACAACAATGCAATATGCAATCGTAAATCAAAATAATGTAAAGGCATCTCATAGGAAATATATAGCTTAAACAGGTTTTAGCAAAGCAAAAAGAGTGATAAGTTCATCTTCTATGACAAGAGTTTGCTTCGGATTGAACGAGCCGAAAGCGAGATAACAATTCGGATTTGTAGGAGGATGAGGATGAAAAGCAATATGATTAAACTTGGGGATGTTGCGACATATATTAATGGATATGCTTTTAAACCAGAAGATAGGGGAGAAGCAGGGTTGCCAATTATTCGTATTCAAGACCTTAC
>JBNMLR010000387.1:0-2922 GCA_050874945.1 Butyribacter sp.
ATATCCGCTTGATTATGTTAAATATATGAAAAAAGCAGGGCAGAATAAATTTTTCTGCCCTGTTATTATAAGAAAAATAGGTGATTGCGAAATTGATTATATGCAAGCATACATTATTTTTACTTTGAAAATTGCATTCATTTAGATGTCAGCGTATTTTGCTGACTTAGTACTGCTACGAGTGACAGGTAGCGAGAGCGTGCCTGCGTTAGTATTTGTTATATTTGTGCAATTAACACAACATATAATCAATTTCGCAATCACCTATTTTTCTTATAATAACAGGGCAGAAAAATTTATTCTGCCCTGCTTTTTTCATATATTTAACATAATCAAGCGGATATTTGCAATCTGCTCTGCCGCTTGCTCATAACACTATTAGTGTATTGGCTTGTTGCATATTATATCGCATGAAGATTTTTAAGCGATATATCCATGATAGGAGCTGAATGTGTGAGTGCTCCGCTCGATACATAATCAACTCCAACATCAATTATATTCTTTATGTTTTCTTTTGTAACATTTCCTGAACACTCTGTAAGTGCTCTGCCGTCTATTACTTTTATCGCTTCTTTCATCTGCTCAGGTGTCATATTGTCGAGCATTATAATGTCTGCTCCTGCCTCGGCAGCTTCTCTTGCCATGTCAATATTTTCAACCTCAACTTCAATCTTGTTTACAAATGATACATATGCTCTTGCTCTTTTAACGGCTTCTGTGATACCGCCTGCTGCCCCGATATGATTATCTTTTAACATGACCGCATCTGAAAGATTGTATCTGTGGTTTGTAGCACCTCCGACTTTTACGGCATATTTCTCAAAAATTCGCATATTCGGTGTTGTTTTTCTCGTGTCGAGAAGCGTTGTCTTGCTTCCTGCAAGAAGTTTTACAATGCTGTTTGTGTATGTTGCGATACCACTCATTCTCTGAAGATAATTGAGTGCCGTTCTCTCACCTGAAAGAAGTGCTCTTATATCACCTGTAACAACAGCCATAAGCTGACCTTTTTTAACCTCATCACCATCTTTTACATTCATCTCAAACTCTACCGTATCGTCGAGAAGTTCAAATACTCTCTTAAATACTCCAAGACCTGCGATTATACCGTCCTGTTTGCAGATAAGCTGTACTTCACCTTTCTGGTACTCAGGCATTACTGAATTTGTAGAAATATCTTCGCTCGTAATATCTTCCTCAAGTGCCATCATAATATATTTATCTGCATTTAATTTTAATGTAATAGGATCATTCATGTCTGCTTTTCTCCTTTTCTATCTCATTTAAAACAAGTTCTCTGTATTCAGCGGTTATCTTTTCGTCATCATCATACACACTCATATCCATATCTAAAATATGGCGGTCTGCCTTTTCCTCAAAATTACTTTCGCCTTCTGATTTCATCTTTTCTTTAATCTCATCTGCAGCTCTCTCAGCAAAAACCATGGACTCAAGAAGTGAGTTACTTGCAAGTCTGTTCTTTCCATGAACACCGTTGCATGATGTCTCACCTACGGCATAAAGTCTTTCCATGCTTGTCATACTTGAAAGATTAACTTTTATACCACCCATAAAGTAATGCTGTGCCGGAACTACCGGAATACATTCTTTTGTAGGGTCATATCCCTCCTCAAGACACTGCTTCATAATATTTGGAAAATGATTTCTGATAGTCTCCTCAGGAATCCTCTCCATAGAAAGCCATACAAACGGTGTACCATCCTGTTCCATCTGTCTGCGTATATCAGCCGTAACAATATCTCTCGGTCTTAATTCATCACAAAAACGCTTTTTATTTTTGTCGAGGAGTATCGCACCCTCTCCTCTGACCGACTCTGATATAAGAAATCTTCTTCCCGGCTTTTCAGAATACAATGTTGTCGGATGAATCTGTATATAATCTATATGTTCCATCTCAATGCCGTGCTTAAGTGCTATCGCAATCGCATCACCCGTTATATGTCTGAAATTTGTCGAATGTTTGTAGAGTCCGCCAAGACCTCCACAGGCAAATACTGTATATTTTGCCTTGATTATATCAATATCGCCATCCGCATTTTTTACTATAAGACCATAACATTCATTTGTCTTTTCATCACAAGCAATATCCATCATCTTTACATGTTCTTTTATTGTAATATTTTTTCTTTTTAATGCATTCTCTAAAAGAGTGCTTGTAATCTCTTTTCCTGTCACATCCTCATGGTAAAGAATTCTCGGTCTTCCATGTCCACCCTCTCTTGTAAATGCAAGCTTATCACCGTCATGTTCAAAATCAACACCGTAGTCGATAAGTTCCTTTGCAATCTTTTGCGATGAACGTATCATGACCTCAACAGAAGCTTTGTTATTCTCATAATGACCTGCTTTCATGGTATCTTCAAAAAATCCGTCAAAATCTCCGTCATCCCTGAGCATACACATACCACCCTGTGCAAGAAATGAATCGCTTTTATCTGCCTCATCCTTTGTAATAACAAGCACATTTGTATTCTCCGGAAAATGAAGTGCACAAAACAATCCTGCTGCTCCCGTTCCTACTACGACAACATCTGTCTCTTTTACCATTTTATCACCCGACATCTTTTTATGATGCCTATAACAGCCTACGCTGCCATCCTTTCCTTATATAAATGAAATTTTCTCTACAATGTATCGAGTATAGCATACAAGCCTGTTTTAAGCAAGTTTACTGCATAAAAACTGTTATTTTTTTTACTTTTTTCCTTACACTTATCACATTCATATCTCTTAGCCCCAAATACCATGAATGTGAACTATAACACCATTTATAATATTTGCTACATAAATGACACATTTATAATTGATTTTTTATTAAATTTGTTGTATAATACATACAAATTTATTTGTATTTTTGTTTTTAGTATGTTATTTTTATTCATTTTTTGGATGATTTTAAAA
>JBNMLR010000388.1:0-2918 GCA_050874945.1 Butyribacter sp.
GTGTATTTCCTGACTGTGACCAATATACAACACTTATCTTACCCATGATTATAATTCTCCTTTCAAAGCGAAATCCTTCAAGTTAGTTTCTCCTAACTTCGAGATTATCATACATAAATTATATACTAAAGTCAATAAAATAAATGACACCTTTTTATCAATATAACCATTATTGATAAAAAGATGTCATTTTATTCATCACTTATCTGATTAGTCAAGAAAACTTTCCATGCTCTTAAGACTTATCGCAAGTGTAGATGCGTTATGCAGAAGTGCAGATGTTGTAGGTGCAAGTATCCCCGTAACACCACAGAGTATAAGACCTGAATTAAATCCGACTATCGTTCTGTAGTTTTTCTTTATTCTTCTCATAAGTGCATCGCTTAACATCTTAAGTGTCACTATCTGGTAGAGATCATCCGAGCCGACTGTTATATCAGCTATCTCTCTTGCTATCTCTGCTCCGTCACTTATGGCAATTCCAACATTTGCTGCCGAGAGTGCAGGCGAATCGTTTATTCCATCACCTATCATGATGACTTTTCTTCCCTCGCTTCTCTCTTTCTCTACAAATGCAGCCTTGTCTGCCGGAAGTACCTCAGAATAATAAACATCAACTCCGACTCTCTCAGCTATGTTCTTTGCAATCCTGTCACTGTCTCCGGTCATCATTACTACTTTGCTTATTCCCGATTTTCTCAGAGAATTAATAACTGCTTCTGCTTCATCCCTGAGAGGATCCTCTATAAGTATGACTGCCGCAAGTTCTCCCTGTATCGCAAGATAAAGTCTTGAATATTCCTCAGGAAGATTTTTAAACTGCTCTTTTTTATCCTCTGATACAGTGCAGTTTTCATCTTCAAATACAAAATGATAACTTCCGATTACTGCTTTTCTCTCATCAATATAGCTTGATATTCCATGAGCGACAACATAATCAACTTTTGAGTGCATCTCCTCATGTTCAAGAGATTTTTCTTTTGCAGCTTCAACAACTGCCTTTGCCATTGAATGAGGGAAATGTTCTTCAAGGCAGGCTGCAATCCTCAAAAGCTCGTCAGGTGTCTCATCACAGAATGAAATAACATCTACTACAGTAGGTTTAGCCTTTGTGAGTGTTCCTGTCTTATCAAACACGATAGTGTCTGCTTCTGAAACTGCTTCAAGGAATTTACCGCCTTTAACAGTTACATTGTGAAGACTTGCTTCTCTAATCGCTGACAGAACCGTTATCGGCATTGCGAGTTTAAGTGCACACGAAAAGTCAACCATAAGCACTGATAATGCCTTTGTGACATTTCTCGTCAAAAGATATGTCAAAGCCGTTCCGCCAAGAGTGTAAGGAACAAGTTTATCCGCAATATGACTCGCCTTACTCTCGCTTGCAGATTTGAGCTTTTCCGTCTCCTCTATCATCTTAACTATCTTTTCGTACTGGCTCGTTCCGCCGACCTTTTTAACTTTTATTGTTATCTCGCCCTCTTCAACTACGGTTCCGGCATAGACATAATTGTCTTTAACTCGTCTTACAGGCATTGACTCACCTGTTATCGAAGCCTGATTTACCATAGCCTCGCCGTCGTAAACTTCACCGTCAAAAGGAATGATTGTTCCCATATGTACGACTACGCAGTCACCCTCTTTTATATCATTTGAAGATACCTGAATCTCTTTTCCGTCGCAAAGCATCCAGACACTTCCCGTGTTGAGTGACATTGTCCTTGCAAGGTCATCAACTGATTTCTTATGAGTCCATTCTTCCAGCAGCTCACCTATTCCAAGCAGGAACATAATAGAATCCGCCGTCGCTATATCATTTCTGATAACTGATACTCCTATTGCTGTCGCATCAAGAACCGGAACTTCTATCTTACCTTTAAGTAAAGTCTTTATGCCTTTACAAATATATTTTAATGACATTGCCGTTGTATAGACCGCCCTAACAGGATAAGGAAGAAGTATCTTTCTCGCATATCTGTAAACGACTTTCTCAACCATTTTTCTCTGATATGTATTGTTAAGACCTCTGCCCGATGTTTCTAACACTGCTGCCGGCACGTCAACATTTTCATAAGCAAATTTTTTTAACGCTTCTATTATATTTTCCCTGTCACCGACAAAATAAATAGTAGCATCCGCTGTTCTCTCAAACACTTTTGCATTTGTAACATACTGATTATTAGTCAGATAATATAATAATGTATCTGCCTGTTCAAAGGACATTCTGTTTTGATGTAAATGAACTCTTATTCTGCCTTTTATTTCATGCTTAATAGAAAATTTCATTTTTTGCCCCCATTTCCGTATTATTTCTTTAACTTCGATATTATTCTTTTAACTTCGATTAGTATCATCTTACTGCCATATACCTAAAACAAGACACCTGAAAAATCAGATGTCTTGTATAAATATATGTCAGATTATTATCTAATGATAAATTTTGTGCATAAAGATAAAATTTAAAATCTTATCATATCGCACCTGTGTTGATTACTCAGCGTCTGCTGCTGCCTCTGCGTCTGCTTCGTCTCCAACTTCCTCAAAATCATCATCTGCTTCGTCTTCAAAGCACTCTTTCTTTGCTGCTCTCTCTTCGTTGATCTCTACAGCTTCTGCATAAATATCTTCTGCATTTTCCTGAACTGTTGATACAACATTCATAACACAGTCTTTTGCACGAAGAACTGCTGCCGTACAATTTGAATATACTTTCTTTGCATCATCGCTTGAAAGAATTTTAATTCCTGCTGTACCAAATGCAACACCTGCTGCAAATAAACCTGTCTTTTTCCAATTAATAGCCTTTAAACAATCTAACATAATAAGTTCCTCCTCTGGATAAAAAAATAATTTATTTGTATTTCTGTCGCAAAAGCAGATATACCCGTCTGCCTTTTGTGACATTATACAACAAAAAA
>JBNMLR010000389.1:0-2916 GCA_050874945.1 Butyribacter sp.
GTCATAGCCGGTAAAGCTACTATTCCGTTTTAAAAAATAAAGACAAAACACAAAAGAGCCAACTTGGAAGTTAAAAGCACTTTCCAAATTGGCTCTTTTTACTAAATGCAACAGCAGCTTTTTTATTTTAATAAAATTATGAGTTAATAATCCCCCCTTATTATAATTTCAAATCACTTCCAAATTCCACTAAGTTCTCCCCAGCTATACTGCATCATATACTCCCCATTGTAAGCTCTGACACCCTCTGCCTTATCATCAAGATAATCATAATAATCACACTGTATAAGACTTGTATCCACTGAATATTTATTCCATCCCGTCTTAAAAACTTTCTCCATATTGACTTTTTTCAGTGTCGTTATAAGATCTTTCTTCAGCACTTGGAGATAATGTCCCGTATTTTTATCATTCTCAGCATCCTCCCACAGAACACTGCATATTTCACCTGATGTTACAACACTTCCACGCCTGTCTATAAGGTATGCAAGAAGTTCTTTTGTCTTTCTCCGCTCAAAATCGAGACTTTCACCATTTACAAACACATCAAAATGTCCAAAACATCTCGCCACAAGTACATTCTCCTTTTGCTCAACAGACTCTATGGGATTGCGGAGATTTTCCAATTCTTCCTGCACTTTTTGTGTGTTTACAGGCTTTGTTATATAACCGCTCACTCTTAAACTGAGTGCATTTTTCATGTATTTGTCATACCCGGTTGCAAATATCAGATTTACCTGAGGATTTTTAATCTTAAGCTGCTTCGCCACTTCAATGCCGCTCATCACACCCATCTCAACATCGAGAAATGCAATATCACACGGATTTGAGTCAGCATATTCAAGCAGTTCTTTAGGATTTGTAAAACCTTTTACTTCTGCCTCCGGTCTGACTTCCTCTATAACTGACACAAGTTCTTCCAACATCATCGGTTCGTCATCTGCTGCCAAAATCAACATTCCTAATCATTTCCTCCTAAATCCTGTATTAAGGAATAAAAATACTAATCCTCGTCCCTTTTCCCGGCTCGCTCTCTACTTTTATCCGTCCGCCGCACATCATTTGAAGTCTGCTCTTTACATTCTCAACACCTACATGAACCTTATCATTTTCTTTATTTTCCGCATTTACATCAAATCCCGCACCGTCATCCTCTATCAACACAAGATGCCCGTCTTCTGTCATACGGCTGGTTATTGTAAGCGTACCGCCCTCAGCTTTTTTTATAAGACCATGTTTTACGGCATTTTCCGCCAATGGCTGAATTGTAAGTACCGGCAGTAAAAAATCAGTATCTTCTATATTATATACAATGTTCAATCTGTCACCAAATCTCGTCTTTTCTATCGCAAGATAATTTTTTACATGATAAATCTCCTGCTCAAACGGGATGCAGTCCTGCCTTGACAATGAATCAAGATTTCCTCTGAGATAAACTGAAAATTCATCTATCAGCTTTACCGCCAGTTCCTGATCCTTTTTACATAAATGCCTTATCGTCGACAATGTATTGTATATAAAATGCGGTCCTATCTGCGAAAGCATTATCTGAACTTTCATATCATACATTTGCTTATCTTTCTTCCTCAGCATCTCACTCTGCTCTATCAAAGCCACTATATACATGATAAGCACCGATATTGTCATGGCAAGATTTAAAAACGATATTCCATAATAAAACAAAAGCATTATCGTTGCCAATATGGGAAGCATTATGTAAGACACCAACGCTATAAATGACTTCTGCGAAATCCTCTTTCGATACTGTATCATAAGAGACATAACGATAGCTCCGCATATCAGACCGAAAATAAGCGACATGGGATAAAATGTATTTCTGTGATAAAAATTGTCATCATCAAAATAATAGTAAAGATTTGTGAACTGGCTTATTATTACCATCACGACTGCAATAGTCATGATTACATAGACTATATACGCACGAATCGGGAATTTTTTATTTTTATGCTTTCTCACCTCAGGGAACAGTGACTCACATACATACGAATGATAAAATATCATTATAATGTCAGTAACTAAAAACACGATAAAATTGCTTATTCTTACCATATAATATCCGGTTCGTCCCGGATACCCTCTGAAAAACCACGCAAGTACATCTGCTGCAAGCAATATGGAATTGCCAAAAGCAATATACATTAAAAGCTGTCTTTTATACTTTTCAAAATCCCGGCTCAAAAATAGTGTAAAACCCGCAACAAAACAAAAAAGACATCCCCACAGTTCCAAAGCTATATGTACCATTCTTACCGTTGGCATCTTTTCCTCTCCTTGTACCTTTTATAATTTTACTATCCGGATATGCATCATCGCAGACTTCCGTCTTTTAACATTTTCGCAAATGTCTACTCTGCATCTTCTATAATCTTTGTATATCTCTCAAACTGTCCTGAGTATATCACCTTAAGCAGGGCATCAGCACTCCTTAACGCCTGTGCTATAACGGCATTATCCAGCCTTTTTTCATCCATGATATCCGCAAACTCGTCCATATCAACGACTTTAACAAATCCGTCAGGATAAACTAAAACATCTATAAGAAGATCGTTAAATATATACTTCGGACTGTCCTTTTCATGAATCGTTTCCACAATATCGCAATACCAGTAAACAAGGTTGTCCTCACTGTCATATACCTTGCTCACTTTTATTCCCTTATCAAGAAAATAAGCAGACACTCCTCTGGCAATATCTTTCCTCGGTTTTAAAACATTCCATTTTGTAAGTATCATGTCGTCCGAGACAGACAATACTATGTCATCTTTAAGTTCTTTAATTTCATCCGGGATATATCTTCTTCGGAAAAGCTGTATTTTATCCATATTCTCCCCCTGTATCTTCAAAATTGTTACAGTCAGCATCTGAACTGTGAACCGCAACCAAAAATATTGTTAA
>JBNMLR010000390.1:0-2908 GCA_050874945.1 Butyribacter sp.
GTGCATATGCACCTGAATCTCCTCCGGCTGAACTCTCCTTTACCGGGAGAAGTGAATAATCAGCAAGTATGTCCGGATTTATCTGAAGATTTGTGATAGTGTACATTGTTGTCTTGTCAGTGTAATCCGTCTTATCCTCGTGATAATTATATGTATATTTGCCATCTGCCTGATCCTGTTCTATTGAGACATTTTCTTCATTGTAAACATATAATGTATATGTTCCGTCACCATTGTCTTTTGCAAGTCCTACCGGATTTCCGTCTGCATCTGTGCAGGTGTCTGAATAAACCTGATGGTCAAGGGTTATCTTTGTATATCTTGACATACCCGTTCTCACAAACAGTTCAGTACCGATAGTCTCATCATCATCTGCTCCTACCGGAGTATCTGTAACATCAAGCAGCTTATATTTTTTTGATGTGTCAAGCTTAAATGTTATGTCATTGCCGTTTGCATCCTTTGTCGTACCCTCAACGGCACTGTTTATCGTAATCCTGTCATCACCGTCCCGGTCTTTTAGATTTGGACAGAATATATCATTTAACATTGTTACGACACCATTTACAAGCAGGTCAAACTGTGCTTCTGCCTGTGTGAGGATTGAATTTCCTATAGTATTGTTGTAAAGCTCAACCTTATCTTTATAAGTACCGTAATCTGTATCATATAATGTCTGATTAAACGAACCGTCCGCATTCAGATACTTTCTATCATTTGGATCCGGCTGCTGCGGAACATCACTGTAAACCGCATTTTTGTTTCCTCTTGCCGTAAGTATTCCGTAAAGTGTACCCGTGTCCGTCTTTTTTGCTGTCGAGTATGCTTCATCCTGCTTGTAGACATCTCCGAAACCGTTGCTTTCCCACACGACATTATAAAGACCTGTCTGAGTGGCACTTTCCGTCTTCATATGGAATGATTTTGTCTCTATTACCAGAGGTGCATTGTTTATATATATCTGAACCTTGCCGTCTACATCTTCGTTGTAGGTATAGTATGTATATTTCGCAAGCTCGTCCATGAGAAGATTTCGCTGATCCCTGTAATCATTGGCATTTTCAACACCTGATGCTTCTTTCTCGGATATTGTCTTATTAAGTGCGACTATCTTGTCTGCTATCTCATTTACTGCTTTTACCTGCTTTGCCACTTCCTCATTCAGACCGCTCTGATACTTTGTAATGGCTGTATATGCATTTTTTGCCGTCTCTATAAACGAACCACACTGTGCAATGAAAAGCTGTCTGTTTACTACGCTCTCAGGATTTGTTGAAAGGTTCTGAATCGCTTCCCACATACTCTCCATGGAATTTCTAAACTCCACACCCTCATTTTCACCGAAAATATCCTCTACTTCCTGCTCACATTCAATCTGTTTTTCATAGAATGTCTGTCTGCTGACCTGCAGTCTGTACTCTTTATCAAGGAACATATCTCTTATCTGACGCACATCTGCGACATATGTTCCCATTCCTATCTTCATGGCACCGTTGTTGGATACTTTGAAAGTCTGATAATACATATCCTTCTGGATAGTCTGCTGTCTCGTGTAACCTGCCGTTTTTGTATTGGCAAGGTTGTGTGCCGTCGTGTTAAGACCTGCCGATGCAGCATTTAATCCGGAAACCCCGTTTTGTAAACTCGCGAATAAGCTCATCTTTTTCCTCCATACTCTTTATAGTTTAAATCAAAAAAAGAATGTCCACCGTATAATCATAATCGTACCGGATGCTTATGACTATACGCTGCACACTCCTAATGCACGGTTTTTAAAACCATGCATCTTTAAGAATATACAACTCTACTGTTTTGCATCAAATCCGCCTCTGCCTGACTCTGTGTAGCTTGTAGCGGCATTACGATTATAATTGTTATTTCCCGGCGACATCCTTGTGCTTTTAATATAGTTCATATTGAACTCTATCATTTCTAGGGAATTTTCTATAAGTTCTTTATTTTTCTGATTGGCAATAACCAGTCTGTTCATAACCTGCCTCAGCGAGTCATGAAGCATATTAAGCTTTTTCCTCTCATCCGGCTGTTTGCATAATATATTGCCAAGTGTTGCAAGATCCAGTTCCTTTGAATCCTTGTTTAAAACAACGCTTATATTCTGAATGACATTTTCCCTTTTCCTGTCGACCATGCTTACTTTGTCGACAAGTAACTGTTCTTTGTCAGTAATCTTTTTGAGCTCTTTTAAATCTTCGTCTATGAGCACCTGTGTCTTTTTCTCAGATATTGGTGCAAGCTCCTCATAAATATCTCTCTCCTCAGATAAAACCTCAAGGAGTTCATCCATTAAACTAGCCAAATCTTTTTCCTCTTTTTTCATACCGGGGCATCCGCTGCCAACGGCTTACTCTAAAAAATCGAATCAAAGTATTTACTTACCATCTTGTCTGCGATCTCTGCTGCTGATACATTGTAAGTACCGCTTGCAACAGCTTCTTTAAGTTCAGAAACTTTGTCCTCCCTTATATCAGAAGAAGCTTTCACTGCTGCCTTTGCAGTCTGATAATCCTTTGCTGACTGTGATATTTCAAATTTATCGGATTTATCATTTTCTTTGTTCTTTACTACTTTTTTAGGTTTGTTTGCCTGATATAACTGGCTTACCTGATTTAATGCATCTATCCTCATATTATCACCACCTAATCAAAACTTGTGACTAAAATATTCATATTATATCAATATTGTACATATGACTTTTACATGGATATTGTGTACGAATATTTTTATTTTCATACTATTTATCGACCTTAAGTAAAGAAAACTTTACCTGAATTATGATTTAATTCAAAAAAAGACACCGACAAATTTTATCGGCGTCTCTTTTTCTTTTTATGCAAATTGAACAAAACCGCAGCAGTTCAGGTATAAAAGATATTTGACTATACCCGCA
>JBNMLR010000391.1:0-2904 GCA_050874945.1 Butyribacter sp.
CAGCTTGGCTCATTATAATAATGATGGTCGATAGCTCCCGCAAAATCATTTATCGTCTTGTCAGGATGTGCCTTAAGCCATTTTGCAGCTTCATTATATGCCTCCATGTAAATATCTTTTCCACTGTCTCCGTCATCGACACCCGCAGTAAACATAAGCTCTATATCGCCATAAAGTGCAGGATTTGTTTTCTTTGCATCGTTAAACGCATCTACAAACGCTTCATAATGCTTAAAGAAATCATCACCCCACTGCTCGTTTCCGATACCGATATATTTAAGCTCAAACGGTTTTTCATGACCCATCGCAATTCTTATCTTACCCCATTTTGTAGTCTTATCACCACGGCAGAACTCGACAAGGTCAAGAGCGTCCTGAATATACTGCTTAAACTCGGCAGAATCTAACGACGGACCGCTTCCATCCGACTGCCCCATACAACATTTACCACAGTTGATAACCGGAACTCCAACTGCACCTATATCCTCAGCAAGCTGGAAATACTCATAAAATCCAAGACCATATGTTATAAATGAAGGATATTTATCGTTTGTTGCCCTCTCATCAGTCCATATATTCTGTCCCTGTTTTCTTGCGGCAACATCGCCATATGTTCCGTTAAATTCAAACGGCTGTCCGCTTGAGTCCGCACCTATCGAATCTTTCCAGTTATATCTCGTTTCGATAGTCGCACCCTCGACAACACATCCTCCAGGAAATCTCAAAAATCCCGGATGAAGTTCCTCTAATTTTTTGGCAAGGTCTTTTCTAAGACCGTTCTTTCTGCCCTTGTATGTATCCTGTGGGAAAAGTGAAACCATGTCGACCGCAATTTTTCCCTTAGGAATAGTAACCTGTAATTTTACATTTTTATTTGAAGTAACTGACGATGTAAGTTTAAGCTCATACTTTTTCCATTCGCCTGTGACATTAGCGATAGTTCCACTTCCTGCAACATCACTTCCATTCATAAGTTTGACATTTAACGGACCCGTATAGCCGTCCATTCCTTTTGCATATACGGAAAAATCATATCCTGCATTCTCTTTAATAGACATTCCGTCAAGGAATCCCTCATTTGCAATACCCGCATCACTGTCTGATTTATTCTCAATAACCATATAATTAGGATTGTTTGCATTAAGACAGCCTGTCTTGTCATCCTTTACTACATTTGCCGTAACTGTTCCAACATCGCTCCATGCGTGTTTTTCATTGTCCGATGCGAGATTTGTAAATTCAAACGAACGGTTCTGCACCATCTCAGCGTAAAGTCCGCCGTCTGCCGCAAAATTTATATCCTCGATAAATATTCCGTATAAAATATCACTTATATCATGAACTTTATCAGACGCATTGATATTTAATGCATAATTGCTCTGTTCACTGTTATATTCGCTGACTTTTCCAGCATCTCCGTAAACTGCCGGAGCAGGTGTAGCGGTAGCCTGTGCCGTCATATCAGGTGCCACATCCGTCGTATCTTCAGGATTTGTGACCTTGACCGTACATCTTACCGTCTTATTTGTCACTTTGGCTGAATTCTTCGGAATATAACTTACCTTAACCTCTATTTTTGTGCTGCCTGCTTTTACAGCCTTGACAACACCCTTTGCCGTAACAGAAGCAACCTTTTTATTTTTGCTTGTAAAAGTCACCTTTTTTAATTTCTTTACATTTTTTACCGTGACTTTTAATGTTTTCTTTTTTCCCTTTACAAGTTTGATACTTGTCGTGTTCAGCCTGATAACAGGCGAATTGCTTTTCTTTGCGGCAACACTCTTTACATACATTCCCGGAATTGATGATAAAACAAGTGCACCACTCATACATAATGCTAAAATCTTTTTTCTGTTAAGTCTCATACTCATCCTCTTTTCTAAATTTGAACTTTTCAGTTAAAAATAAACTTTTTGTTTCATAAAATGCAATGCACAGATATTGCTTTTTGCAAAAACTTTAATAGCTTACGAGAGGAAGTTTTCGGCGGTAATCCCTACAATATCGTGCATTGCTATTTAATCTTACATTTATGATTATATAAACCTTTTGATTTTAAGTCCATGATATTAGCTGTTAAGTATTTGATTTTTTTAGCTTTTTGTATTATACTCAGATTATAATTAATCGGACAAAACAACATATGCAGCCTGATTTAAAATCAAAAATATTAAAACTCAAAAAAAGACAATAATATTTACTAATCATCTGCCATCGTGAAACTTAACAGGAAATAATATCACCTGCATTATAAAATTTAGGAGGAAATAATAAATGATAAAAATCAAACTTATAGGATACCATTTTCAAAACTGTCCCGGTTTTTGTGTAGACCGTCCCAACGGCTCAGGAGACTATCTTTTATTATACTTAAGAACTCCCACTGAGATAAAGACCGGTGAAAAATTTGTTAATGTCCCTAAAAACACATTTATACTATATGAAAAAAACAAACCTCAATTTTACAGGCATATACAGTCAGAGTCCTCAGATGATTGTTTCATAAATGACTGGATTCATTTTGATTTTGATGAATATGATAATTTTTTTGAAAAACTTGAAATCCCTTTTAACACTCCGATAACACTCTCGACACCTAAAGTCATAACAGACATGATAGCAGACCTTTTCATAGAATACTTTAACGATGGCGACCAGCACGAACATATAATGAGCAGCAAAGCGGAAACTCTTTTCCATAAATTCAGTGACCTTTACCGCACGACACTCAACTCCGGCTCCGCATTTCACAAATACTTTGACGAGTTTTCAAAACTCAGACAGCATCTCTACACCTATGAATATGTACCGTCAGGAGCAGAGGAAATAGCAGACAGACTGGGACTGAGCACATCATATTTTCAGCATACATATAAAAAGATATTTGGAGTATCTGTTCATCAG
>JBNMLR010000392.1:0-2896 GCA_050874945.1 Butyribacter sp.
GTAAAGAAACAGTTGTCAGATGTTGACAGTGCGATAAAGCAGATAGAGGTTGAAAATGTCAGAAACACAGGTGAAAGTGAGAAATCAAATGAAGCATTTTCATCAGTGCTTGATGATGATGAGGCAAAGGCAATAGCTGAGATTACCGAGACATCAGATGCAGAAGCTTCAGAAGAAGAAAATACCTATTATGACAGAAATAACAGAAAAAATAATTCATCAAATTCAAATAGTGAGATTATTGCATTGTATAAAAAAGGAATAAGTATATTGGAAATATCAAAGATGCTTTCAATCGGACAGGGTGAAGTAAAACTTGTTGTAGACCTGTATAACTCAAGATAATGTTAGATTATTCCGGTTACATCGTGGTGTGAACAGTTACAAATGGCAGTTGTATAGTTATAGTATATATGGGCGGCTGCGACAGATTGACAGGCAGTGAAATGGAGAGATAAAATGGATAAAAAATCATTTTTAAGAGGTTTTGGAACGGGAGTTTTATTTGTTGCTGTTATCTTAGGAATATCGTGTCTTATACGGACATCTGATTCAGCAGTTATATCAAGAGCAAGAAAGCTTGGTATGACTTTTAATACAAGTGACAATAAAAGTGTATTAAATACAAAAGCACCGGCAACAGGTTCTTCTGTATCAAAGGGAAATGACAGCAAGTCAAATAATGCTGATGCAGACAATCAGGATAATAATACTAAAAATACACCAAAGCCTTCAGCTAAGGCTTCTAAAAAGAGCAGTGATACAGACAAGTTTAACAGTGAAAAGAAAAAGCTGGAACAGGACATGGATAATGAAAAGAAAAATCTGACTATAAACAGCGGAGACTGGGCAAAGAAAGTTGCTGATAAACTTGAAAAAGAGGGCATCATAGACGACTCGGATAAGTTTGTTGATTATATGAAAGACAATGACTATGCCGGAAAGATAAGAGCCGGCGAGTACCAGTTTGAAAAGGATGCGGATTTCAGCGAGATAGCCGAGATGATAACGAAGCAGAAAAAATCAGGCAGTAAATCAAAAAATTAAAATGAAATGAACATATTGTTTGTTTACAATGCCGCAAGACTGTAAAAATGGAGGAATAAGATGAAATTCAGACCGTGTATAGATATTCATAACGGATGTGTAAAGCAGATAGTTGGAGGTTCACTGACCGACACCGAAAATCAGGCGAAAGATAATTTTGTCTCTGAAAAAAAAGCAGATTTTTACGCAAATATGTATAAGAAAGACGGCTTTAAAGGCGGACATATCATCATATTAAACCCGGCAGGAAGTACATATTATAATGAAGATATAGAACAGGCAAAACTTGCATTGTCAGCATATCCGGGTGGAATGCAGATAGGCGGAGGAGTAAATGCGGATAATGCGGAAAAATATCTGGATATGGGAGCTTCCCATGTTATCGTTACATCATATGTATTCAGAGATGGCATGATAGATTATCAAAGACTTAAAGAACTGTCGCATTTGATAGGAAAAGAAAGACTCGTACTTGACCTTAGCTGCCGTTCTGACGGCAATGATTATTATGTGGTGACAGACAGATGGCAGAAGATGACAAAAGAAAGATTTGATATTGAACTTCTTGAAAAGCTGGGAGATTACTGCGATGAGTTTCTTGTTCATGCTGTTGATGTCGAGGGAAAATCATCGGGTATTGAAAAAAGTGTTGTAGAGACACTTGGAAAACTTCAGGATAAAGCTGTGACTTATGCTGGCGGCATACATTCCATGCAGGATATTTCCTTTATCAGAGAAAAAGGAAACGGCAGAGTCGATTTTACAATAGGGAGTGCACTAGACCTGTTTGGAGGAAAAATAAAATATGCAGATTTAAAGATGTGCAATATGTAAGAAATAGTGTAACAATTTTGTAATAAAATTTAATTACGAAACATAAAAGCAAATATTAAAAAAATCAGGAGTGTAAAAATTGTCGAAAAGTGACAAAATCTGCACTCTTTTTTGATGGCAAATTATATAAAATAGACAATGGTTTTCGGGTTGGAAAATATATGGATTTAAGTTTTTATGTCAGGGGGGGTTGCATTTTTTAAAAACTATGTTATAATTGTTACATAATTGTTAAGCAAAGGTTTAAAAAATATTTCATTGCATTAAAGCAATTATAACATTTAGGAGGTTATATTTTATGAGATTCAAGAAAGTAGCTGTGATGGTTATGACAGTATCGTTATTTATGACATCATTCACAGCCGGCTCTTCATTCGCATCAGCCAATGAGACAGCAGATACGCAGATCGAGGGCATGATATTCAGATCTGAAAATGTAAACACAGAAGAAACTACTGTAGATGAGTCTGTTGCAACATCTTCAAGTATATCGGATAAATCAGATACAAAGGCTTCAAATACAAAGACTACAAAAACTAAAAAGACAAAAACTAAAAAGAAAAAATATTCAAAAGCTGATTTAAGACTTATGGCAAGCATAATCAACTGTGAAGCAGGTTCAGAGCCTTATCAGGGAAAAGTTGCAGTCGGTATCGTAGTGATGAACAGAGTAAGTTCAAAGTCATTTCCAAACAGCATAAAAGGTGTTGTTTATCAGAAAGGACAGTTTTCACCGGTAAGAAACGGTTCGCTTAGAAAAAGACTGAAACAGTATGATGCAAAGAAAACAGGTTCAAAGCAGTGGAAAAGCTGTATAAGTGCTGCAAAAAGAGTTTTGCAGGGACAAAAGACAATCCTTTACAAAGGAAAGACAAAGAATATGAAAAGTTTTCACTTCTTCAGTGTATATCTTGCAGGTGCAAGAATGAAGCTTGGAGGTCACAAGTTTAAATAATATCTTAAAAATACAAAAGGCATATCATGATATTGATATGTCTTTTGTAATGTATAGGGA
>JBNMLR010000393.1:0-2894 GCA_050874945.1 Butyribacter sp.
CAGAAATGGAGAACACTTATTATGATAAAAAATAATATTATAAAGAAAATCGCGGCACTTTCTGTTTCCTGTACCCTGTCTGTTGCACTACTTGCAGGATGCGGCAATTCAGATAATTCCCAAAAAGATACAACGGCAAAAGTTTCAGATAAAAACGCAGAGACAACCGTTCCGTCAGCAGATGCTTCTTCACCGACACCGGATGTACCTGCAAAAAAAGTTTATACGGTCAAAAGTTATAATGTATATAATGAAAAAAATACACTCGACCATTATTATAATTTTGATTACGAAAACAACAAACTAAAAAAAGTCGAGGGCTATGACAAACAGGGACTCGGCATCACATATAAAGCCGAAGTTGATGATAATGACAACCTCACTTCTTTTTCAAGTTTTAACGCAAACGGTGCAAAGTCCGATTATTATAAAATGGTACTTTTTGATAACGGTATGTTAAAATGCGAACATCATTATTCCTCAACCGATGAAGAATTATATAAATACGATTACACTTACAATGACAATAAACAGCTTGACACGAAAACCGGATATTCAAACGGAACAAAAGAGTCCGGAAAGTCTGGATATACATATGACCAGAAAGGCAATCTTGTCCAGCAGACTAACTATTCCGTAAAAGGCAATGCATCGTCATATGTCAGATACAAATACCAAAAAGGCAGAGTTGTCTCAGAAAAATACTCCTCAAAAGAGGGCAAGATATATTATATATATAAATACGGCTATAACAAAAAAGGACAGCTCACTTCAATCACAAATTACGATAATAAGAAATGCAAAAAGCCTGTTTCCATCACAAAATACAAATACAATAAAAAGGGTTTGAAAACTGACGAATACCGCTATGACAAGAAAAACAAACTTGAAAAACATATAAACATCAAATATACTTCAATAAAAGTATATAATGATAATTTCTGGTACGGCGACTGGGTTTTAAACCGCATTTCCGAATAAAAAGGCAAAACCAGCGTTTTTGCCCTCCAAGAATTGCTTTGCAATTCTCGTTGGCATCACACTATGTTACAGGCATTTTCCTATACATTAAACAAAACAACGGTTCACACTTAAAATCAAGATGTGAACCGTTATTTTTATTATGTATTTTAAAGAATCTTCTGATATACTTATTTATCAAACTCTTTTCCCGTAAGAAGAAGATATGCTTCTTTATACTTATCAACAGTCTTTTCAACAACCTCATCAGGAAGTTTATAATCGCTGTCAGGATTTTTCTTAAGCCAGTCTCTTACAAACTGCTTGTCAAATGACGGCTGTCCCTGTCCCGGCTTGTATCCCTCTACCGGCCAGAATCTTGAGCTGTCAGGTGTAAGCATCTCATCACCGAGAACTACATTTCCGTTCTCATCAAGACCAAACTCAAATTTTGTATCAGCTATGATGATACCTTTTTCTGCCGCATAATCTGCACATTTCTTATAAAGGCTGATAGTACAGTCCTTAATCTGTTTTGCGTAATCTGCACCTTTTCCCGGATGAAGTTTCTCAAGGATTTCTACTGACTGCTCAAATGTAATGTGCTCGTCATGATCTCCGAGGTCTGCCTTTGTTGTCGGTGTGTAGATAGGCTCAGGAAGTTTATCTGACTCAACAAGTCCCTCAGGAAGTTTGATACCGCATACGGTACCGTTTTCTTTGTAACTCTCCCAGCCGCTTCCCGTAATATATCCACGAACAATACACTCTATAGGAAGCATATCGAGTTTTTTGCACATCATGCTGTTTCCATCATATTTTTCATTCTGGAAAAACTCAGGCATATCTTTTACATCAACTGAAATCATATGGTTTGGAAGAATGTCCTTTGTGAAATCAAACCAAAACTTTGACATCTGTGTAAGTATTGCGCCTTTTTTTGTCACTTTGTTCTTTAAGATAACATCAAATGCTGATATTCTGTCTGTAGCAACAATAATAAGGCTGTCGCCATTGTCATAAACCTCGCGTACTTTACCTTCTTTAATCGGTGAAAATTCCTTCATTGTGTATGTCCTCCATTTGTTTTGTGATTGTTTGTATAACTTATTTCCAACGATTTGATTATTGAAAACAATTTGTTATTAGAAATAACTTATTTCTATTTTAGAATACAAACTTCACTTTGTAAAGAGACAAAATCGCAACAATAAATATATCTGAAAAATCCTGTCTCTCATTTCCTTAATTTATAAATCCGCAAACAGACTGTCAGCCATTATTACGCATAGCTGAAAAATCTTTCTAAAATATTCTCAAGATAAATCTGGTCATATATTCCCATAGTTTCTCTTGAAGAGTGCATGGCAAGTATCGGCACACCCACATCAAGCATTCTCATAGGAATATTTGCAACCGTTATCGCACCTAATGTACTTCCGCCCGGAATATCCGAACGATTTACAAAACGCTGGCATTTTATATCATATTTTTCACATAGACCTCTTATCACACCTATAACGACAGGGTCACTTGCATAGCGTTCTCCTGCCGATGTCTTTATTCCAAAACCGTGATTTAATAACAGCTTGTTGGTAGGGTCATTCTTTTCAGGAATGTTTGGATGTATTCCATGTGCCACATCCACAGACAAGCCCACGGCATCTGCCAGTGCACAGTCCACCGTTTCCTCATCATATCCGAATTTTCTAAATATCCTGTCAATGATGTTTCTTATCATAACTGAGCCTGCTCCCTGCTTTGTCCCACTTCCGACTTCCTCGCTGTCATATATCACAGTCATGTTAAGTCCGTTATCTGTCACAGGACTTTCTATCCCTTTCACACAAGCCTGAACAGATGTCATATTGTCAAGTCTGCCTGCCGAGAAAAGTTCTCCACTAAGTCCGAGAGTGCATGGTTTTTCAACCGGA
>JBNMLR010000394.1:0-2891 GCA_050874945.1 Butyribacter sp.
AACAAAAGTAAAAGCTACTTAGATTTATTTTTTATATGGGAAATGGCTTGTGTCTCCAAAAAATTTTGCAAAATAATAGGGAGTCCACCCGTGACTCCCTTTGCTTAATTACAATAGGTTCTCCGGCACACGTCCGAAGAGGAATTGTAATGATATTTTATGTAAAAAAAGAAAAAATATGTATTGTAGAAAATAAAAGGGAACTCACTCGTAGTTCCCACATTGAAATACTATATTAGTGTCCCACTCGTGAACACCTTTCTTGTATCTTTATATTAGCACGAAAATTTTAACTTGTCTACTTTTCTTTTGAAGATTTATCTAAAAATTCTGTTAGTTCGTTAATATTTGAAAAGTGGTAGGTTTCAAATAATTTTTGAAAATCGTCTATTTGCTGTTGTTTGGATGCTAAAACAGTTTGGAGATTAGAACGACTTTCTTTTAATTTTTCAATGTATTGTAATTTGTCATTATATATATTTTGCAAAGTTTGATAATAATGATTTATATCAAGTGAAAGTGAGATAGCTTTGTCTACTAAACGCATTTCATCAGAAGTCAGGTCAGTAATATAATCGCCAAGTCTTGCTTTGCTTACACATATAATGTTTCCGAGCAGAACGTTTCCATCAAGTATTAATTTGCCAGAAGCATCTGTTTTTGCTGTAATGGGTACAACAATAGGAAGCGTTGAAGATGTATGTGTGATAGGAGCAACTAATGTATTAGGGGAGGTCCTATTAGCAGAATTATATTGGAGAATTACACAAGGTCGTTCCTTGCATTCTTCACTTCCGACACCAATACCCAAATTACAACGATATACTTGTCCACGATATATTATACGGTTTTTGGCAGATGGTGCGATAGCATTTAGATATAATTTATTCTTGAGCCATTCAAGATATTGCTGTGTTTTTGTAAGGTCAATATTCATACAAATCTCCTTCGTGTTGTACTAAGCCTATTTTAAGTTAAGTTTATGTTAATCAGATATATTCGTCAATGGCACATTAAATACCTTTAAAGTATCTTCTAACCATATATCATATTCTTCCTTAGCAATTTTACTGGAATAATCAGAGGGTCACAGTCCCTCTGATGAAGGACTAACCGCCTACCGTTATGGTAGCACCCATGTTTCGATTATAACAGTCAAGTAGGCAATCTGCAACCGAAAAGTTGCCAGCTCATAAAAATGTTTTTGTGATATTAAAAAATCATTTTGCGGGTTCTTTTTCTAAAGAAAAATTAATCATTTTAACTTACAAGCCGATATAATAAATGTAACATTTGATAAATAAATAATAAACATGGATGGTTTAATGCTAAGGACAGCAGACTTTTAATAGGTTTGCTGTCTTTTTTTGAAAGGAGAAAGAGATGGCAATATCAGGAGTAGGATATGGGGACATAAATAACCATTATCTTAAAGCAAACAGCAATACAGGGGAAAATGTGAAATCACAGAAGTCTCAGACAACACCGTATGATGCAGGAAATATGGTTAGCTGCAGCAAAGTTGTGAATGAAAGCAATGAACCTGCGGATTTACAGGATGGGCAAAATGGCACATTTAAGGAGTTAAAAGGAGCTGACGGCACAGTAAAAGTCAGGAGTATGGCAGTATCATTAAAAAGCGGTATTATTGGATTGAGTTCTTTTGGAACAGGTGATGATTACCGGTTATTAGAGGCGAGATATGCAGATGAGTCCACCATAGATAATCCTATTATAAAAGTGCGTATTTCGGATGAAGACGGAAATCAAAAAGAATATGATGTTAATATCAATGACATAGACCCTGAAAATGCCACACAGTTAGAGATGTTTGCATTGTGTTCATATGCTGAGGAACACGGAATTTCTGATTTTTATAAGAACTGTGATACTTATAAAACATTGACGGATTGTGCATTGATTAGCGGGTATGAAGAAAATGATATTGCAGATTTTACAGAGAAGAAACAGAACTGGGTAAAAATTGTTGATGAGTCAGAAAAATACAGAAAAAATAATAAAGTTAATATCAGGATTGAAGCGGCACCGATACAAAAGTTAAAGAATTTATTATCAATATTTGCTGAAAACGAAGATATATCAGATGAGATTATTGAGGACGAGTCCGGTTCAGATAAATAATAACAAAATTTTAAAGTAACAGTTTGGTTTTATGACTGAACTGTTACTTTTTGTTTTAATATTATTTTGTTGTAATGTTATATATTAAAAGGTTGCCAAATAATTATTGTCGGGATAAAATAATAAGTGCAAAAGAATAGCGTTATGAGTAAGCAGCAGGGCAGATTGTAAATATCCGCCTGACTAAAGAATATCTTAAATAAATCTTAAACATTTTCCTGCTTTTTTCTTAATAATTTTTTTGAGATAATATGAATGTACCGGAGATAAATGTTTTTGATGTTTGTTACTGATTTCACCGTCTGGGTGAACAGTAATTGATATTTTGCAAAATAAAAAACAGGAGCGTATAAAGAAATGTATAATATAGTTATTTGCGATGATGAAAAGGACATAGTGGATGCCATAGCAATTTATCTTACAAGTCAGGGTTATAATATTTTTAAAGCGTATAATGGGAAAGAAGCAGTCGAGCTTGTAGGGAGTATGAAAGTTCACCTGGTTGTGATGGACATTATGATGCCTGTCATGGATGGTATTTCAGCTATGAGCAGGATTAGGGAAAATTCCAATGTCCCTGTTATTCTACTGACGGCAAAGAGTGAGGATACGGACAAGATACTTGGACTTAATGTCGGGGCAGATGACTATGTTACAAAACCTTTTAATCCGGTAGAGCTTATAGCCAGAGTAAAGGCTCAGCTTAGGCGGTACATGGCATTAGGTGGCGGGGAGGAAGAAAGTAAAAA
>JBNMLR010000395.1:0-2883 GCA_050874945.1 Butyribacter sp.
ATTTAATATCTTTTCAACCGCCGCTTTATACTCCGTAAGCTTTTTCGCTTTTCTTATCTTTTTTACATATTTATCCGCATCATCAAAATCATTAGCAAAATAAGCCCACAATTCTTTCAGCTTAAATAATATAAATGTGTCTCCGTCATATACCTTGCAGAATTTATCAAAAATCGTCTGATGATATTTTTTAAAAAACTCTTTATCTATTGCACCTTTTCCTCTTATCTGCCCGAAAAGTCCGGGATTTGCAAGTATTCCCCTGCCTATCATAACACTGTCAGTGTCAGGAAATCTTTCCGTTATCATATCGTAATCTGCCTTTGTCTTTATGTCTCCGTTATAACAGACAGGATTTTTGCTTACATTAAGGGCATACTCAAACATTTCAAGATTTGGCTTATTTTTATACATATCCTGTCTTGTCCTCGGATGGATTATAAGCTCATATATCGGATATTTATTAAAAATCTCCATCAGCCTGTAAATCTCGTCAGGATTTTCAAAGCCTATCCTTGTCTTAACGGAAATCTTCATATCACATTCCGTATATATCCTGTCTAAAAAACCGTCAAGTTCCTCAGGGTATCTTAAAAAACCTGCTCCTCTCTTCTTTGAAACAACCGTTCCCGACGGACAGCCGAGATTAAGATTAACTTCATCATAGCCGAGTTCTCTCATCTGTCCTGCCGCATTTATAAAACCGTCAGCATTATTTGCAAGTATCTGCGGAACAAGAAAAATCTTTTCATTATTCTCCGGAAGTATATCCCTTAACTCTTTATTTTTCATAATTCCTGACGGTCTTGTGACAACAAACGGCGAAAAATATTTGTCAACATCGTCAAAAAAGTCCGCATATATATTTCTGAAAATATAACCTGCAACACCCTCTAACGGTGCAAAATATAACTTCTTTTCATCCATTACTCAATCGCCCTCTTTGATGATACTTTTGCAAGTGCCCTTCTGTCACAGATAATAGGAAGTGCTTCTTTCATATTCTCCATATATGCATCTTTACAGCTTCCGCCATCCTCTCCGTCGAGCGTCCACTGAATATCGTCATCACTTATTATATGTATAAAACTACTGCTTAAATAACACATATTCTGTGCATCAAGCTGTTTTGATAAAAGTGCATTTAAAACCTGCTGCAATTCAATAGGATTTTTAAGACTTTTTATAAGAAGTGCTTCAAAAAGTCCGTCATCCATTTTTATATTTTTCTTTTCATAATATTTATATCCTGCAACCGAAACGGAATTACTGATAAGCCCTAATATAAACTCATCCTCAATAACTCCTCCATCATATTCTATCTTCATATGATGCGGTTTTATATCAGCGATATGTTTTAAAGCCTCGATAAAATAAGCCGCCTTTCCGAGTGCATTTTTCCACTCCTGCGGAGTCTGATAAGAAACTTCAGTAAATGCACCAAAACCTGCAACATATGTAAAATATCTGTCATTGAACTTTCCCATATCGCAGTCAAAAACATCACCATCAGTAATAAGTGATGCCGCATTTTTCATAACTCTCGGAATTTTAAGACTTGCCGCAAAATCATTAACGGTTCCTGCCGGGATATATCCGCATATTGGTCTTTTTTCAAGCTTCATAAGACCCGTAGCGACCTCATTCATAGTACCGTCACCGCCTGAGCAGACTACATAATCATATCTCTCACCTTTTTTTTCTATAATCTTTGTGGCATCCTCCCTGCCCCTCGTGGCAAAAATAGTAACCTCAAACCCCTCTTTACAAAAAATCTGTATTATCTCGGATAATTTATTTTTAATCTGCTCCTTGCCTGCCATCGGGTTATAAATAAATAACATTTTTTTACTCATAAAGTAACCTCACTTATCATCTTTTTACAATGCTTATCAACTTATTAATTTACCTAACGCCGTTACTGTTATATATTATACGATAAATGAACGGCTGTAAAACATAGTATTAAAATAATATTATACCGTTATAATTTACTCTTTGCAAATGTTTTGTTCGGTGTTATGATATAAAATATAAAAATTAAACCGGAGGTACCAAATGAAAACTGCTGATTTTTCTTATGAATTACCGGAGGAACTTATCGCACAGGATCCTCTTTCAGACAGAGCCGCTTCAAGACTGCTCGTTATAGACAAGATTACCGAAAAACGCACACACACTGATTTCCACCATATAGGTGACTACTTAAATCCAGGTGACTGCCTTGTCATAAACAACACAAAAGTTATACCTGCAAGACTTATCGGTGAGAGGGAAAACACCGGAGGAAAAGTCGAGTTATTACTTTTAAAGAGAAAAGAAAACAATATCTGGGAAACTCTTGTAAAACCCGGCAAAAAGGCACGCATCGGTTCAAGGATAGTTTTTGGCGACGGTATCTTAAAGGCTGAAGTCGTCGATATTATCGAGGAGGGCAACCGTCTTGTTAAATTTGAGTTCGACGGTATTTTCGAGGAAATCCTTGACAAACTCGGTCAGATGCCACTTCCTCCTTATATTACCCATGAACTTAAAGACAAAAATATGTATCAGACTGTATATGCAAAATATGAGGGTTCTGCCGCAGCACCTACAGCCGGACTTCATTTTACAGAAAAGCTTCTTGAAGATATAGAAAAAAGCGGAGTGAACATCGCAAGAGTCACACTCCATGTAGGTCTTGGCACTTTCAGACCCGTAAAAGTCGACGATGTCTCAAAACATCATATGCACACTGAGTTTTATCAGGTTTCAAAAGAAGCCGCTGATACTATAAACAACACAAAGAAAAATGGCGGCAGGATAATATGTGTCGGAACTACAAGCTGCCGTACAATCGAGTCTGCATCTGACAGAAACGGAGTAGTAATGGCAGGCGAGGGA
>JBNMLR010000396.1:0-2879 GCA_050874945.1 Butyribacter sp.
AGCGTGTTCTTGCCAGAACACACTCAGGCATAAAAGGTTTCATTTTCAAAAAAGAGCAATCACAACAACTAACACTGGCTGGATGCTTTGCTGGATTGGGTTTCAAGTGATAGCGGTTTGAAAAATGGGGAAACTCAAAAAATGTATATCACTTGACGATATTTCAGAAAAAAGTTATAGTATTTCAAGGTAGTTATATACAACTAATTAAAATAAAAGCATACATTCTGATGCAGAGAGAGGTAGATAATGTCCAGTAGAAAATTCAAAGATTCAATGCCACTTGCCCCGCTTAAAATTGTCGCTCTTGGCAATCAGACGGAACTTGGCGAAAAGATTAACAAAGAGATAATCGCACGAAGACACAAAGCACTTTCCGAAATGCAAAAACCTGATTTTAAGATGACAGGATATGACACGGAAAATTATCTTGTTTCCTATGACTGTCCAAGATTTGGTACAGGTGAAGCAAAATGCGTCATAAACGAGTCTATGAGAGGCGTAGACCTTTTTATCATTGTTGACACTGTAAATTACGGACAGCAGTACACTATGCGAAACGAAACGACCAATATGTCTCCTGATGACTTTTTCATGGATCTCAAGCGTGTCATAATGGCGTGCAGCGGTCATCCCAGAAGAATAACCGTTATAATGCCATACCTCTATGAGGGCAGACAGCATATCCGTTATATAAATGAATCACTTGACTGTGCACAGGCACTTCAGGAACTCGTTTCGATGGGAGTTGAAACGATAATCACCTTTGATGCACATGATAACCGTGTTCAGAATGCGATACCAAATCACGGATTTGACAATTTCTTCACATCTTTCCAGTTTATCGATACCGTTATAAAAACAAACCCTGATATAAAGATAGACCCTGAACACATGATGGTTATCTCACCTGACCTCGGTGGTATGAAAAGAGCCGTATATTATGCGGGTGCTCTTGGCATTGAGATGGGATTGTTTTATAAAAGAATGGATTATTCTAAACTTGTTGATGGTGAGCACCCTGTTGTTTCAACACAATTCCTCGGCAATGATGTTTCAGGCAAAGACATTATCATCATCGACGATATGATTTCAACAGGGCACACAATTCTTGAAGTCGCAAAGGAATTAAAAAACCGTGGTGCCGGCAAAATATTTATTTGTGTTACATTCGGTCTGTTTGCAAATGGAACAACAGATCTTGACACCGCATATAAAGACGGTTTATTTGATGCCATATACACTACAAATCTCTGTTATTGCCCTGATGAGATAAAGAACAAGCCTTATTATCACAGCGTTGATCTAAGCAAATATATCTCAGCGATTATTGACACTCTCAATCATGATACAAGTGTCAATGACCTAATTGATGCAACCCAGAGAATACAGGAGCTTATGGAAAAACACACTATGTCAATCTGATAAATCCGTTCAGATTTCCCCTTTTCCCCTTGCTCGCTCTGTGGGAATATAATATATCAGGGTTGCAGCAGGTGCAGATGCCGCTTATATGTATATTTTTATCAGGTACTCCGGCATCTGAAAGCTGTACCCTGTTAGCCTCCCACAGATTTAAGAGAAACTTATCTTCTGTCCCAGGTTTTCTCATAACTATATTTTCTGCTGCACCGTTCTTTCCAAATTCTTTTATGAACTCCATCGCCACATCTTCACTTACTTCATAACATTTCTGACATATAGACGGACCTATTATACATATTATATCCTCAGGTCTGCTCCCAAACTCCTCATTCATCTTTTTTATGGTCTTTTGTCCTATCCGTGCAACAGTTCCTCTCCATCCGGAATGAGAAGAACCAATAACCTTTTTATCAACATCGACAAAAAACAGCGGTACACAGTCGGCAAAAGATGTTGCAAGAGTAATACCTTTTTTATCAGTCACCATACCGTCAGTGCATTTTAGTTTCTTTTCTATTTTTTCTCCTGCAGAATATCTCTCATCGACATACTCGACTTTATCCTCATGTACCTGGTCTGAAAGTATGAGTTTTTTATAGTCAGTACCCATTGCCCTACACATTCTCCGGTAATTTTCCCTGACATTTTCTTCTTTGTCTCCTCTGTCCCATCCGAAATTAAGACTTGACAGATAATCCTTATCCGTCACACCTCCAAGTCTTGTCGAAAATGCAAGTGAAACGAAGTCATATCCGTCAAGACAGCGAAATCTTATCATCGGAACACCCTCGTTCACCTCACAGTAACACTCTTTACTGCTCAGCTCCCTGCGTTTTATCATATGTTCTACTTTTTCCTTATATTTTTCGATCATATTAACCCTCATTTCTGCACACATTCTTTGTGCATAGTGCAAAAGCTGTTTTCTAGTAATACCCGTCAAATGCATTTTCTATATGATGAAGCATTGTGCCGTTTATGGCGATAACATCAAATCTGCATGACAGTTCATCAGTTTTATATTTCTCTATCATATAATTTTGTGCCGACTTTATGATATGGAGCTGCTTTTTCCTGTCAACGGCAGACTCGCCACTACCCGCCTTTGAATTTTTTCTGTATTTTACCTCTGCAAAGACGAGCATATCATCTTTTCTGGCTATAATATCTATTTCTCCATATCTGCAAAAATAGTTCTGCCCGACAATAATATACCCGTGTTTTTCCAGATACTCCACGGCTTTTTGTTCATAAGCAGAACCAATCTCTCTTTTATTCATTTTTATTATTTCCCTTTTTATCCATTACCTTGCCCTTAATCTTATCCATGGCATCAACAAATACAAGTACCTCCGCCACAACCTGATAAAGTTCAGGCGGTATATACTCTCCTATCTCAATGTTTTCAAGGCTCTTTGCCAGTTTTTCATCTTTATGAACCGGTATATCTTCCT
>JBNMLR010000397.1:0-2862 GCA_050874945.1 Butyribacter sp.
ATTGCAAATAAACAATACTGGAGAGAAGTATAAAACGATTGAAAGCAATAATGCGAGCGACAATACTGTATATAAACTCATTTTGATGCTTTACAGCATGGATTCAAAGACTTTTAATAAACTTTATTTTGATAAGGATAACCCCAAGATAAAAACCGTAACAAATAAGAATGGAGAAACAGAGGGAGTAGATACTTTGCAAACAGGTGATGCAGCTAAGTATTGGTGCTCTTATACATTTTTACTGTTTGATACGGAACAGTCTAAGTATTGGCAGGGGGCTGATAACTGGTATAATTGGGATGTATATAGTTACTGGACAAAAGATGAGGCATGGGAGAAATATAAAACCCATCTTGAGTTTAGCCAGTACAGACCGTGGGTAAGGGAACATATATATGTGTATAATTCTGACAGCAGTCTTCCGCAGTCATATATGAATCAGGGAAGTGCCGTAAATCCGAATAAGGATAAATTTGACGGATATTACGAAAGTGTAAAGGAGTATCTTGACAGCCGTTTCGGAACAGATGAGGAGATAGAAAAAGCATTAAAGAGCAGTGATAAAGAAGTGAAAGAAGCCGCTCAGAAAGCTAAGAATGAGAAAAGTAATTATAGAGAGACTCCGTCAAATGCTGTACGCTATATACTTGGAATACACAACAATTCTAATAATGATGAGATAAAGTTAGAAAAGGACAGTGTAAAAGTTCTCGATATAGAGCCTAGTGTAGGCTTAAAACAGAAAGACTCAGCGACAGATGTAAATCAGGTAGAATCTGCTTATAAACTGACAGAGGATGATGTCAGAGGAATACTTACGAATGGTGTATTGTCAAAATATGACGGTAAGATTGAGATTACACATATGACAACTGCGGAGTTTATAGGAAGAACCGAGGATTTAAACAGCACTTACGACATGATATATATGGGAATGGATGCTGATGCCTACAACAAAAATTCAAATGGTATGACTGTCTGGAATGACAAATCAATGAATGGAAAAATTTATTTCCATACCGGAGATAAGATAACAAGCAGTGAACAGAACATATCATTGAAAGGAATCAATGAGGAGAGATCTGTTAAATATCTTTGGTCGGTAACAAAGAGAGCAGCCGTTAATTCAACGGAATTAAGATGTTCAGGCAATGATATAACAAAGATAAAGGAAAAGGAACTCAAAGATTATGTTAAGTCCGGCAGACCGGTGGTTATGGAGGAAAATCTCTATAATGATGATACAACTTATGTAGATCAATATTCAAATATAAGTGATTTTATTAAAACTGATTTTGAAACTGACTCTGCATATAATGGAAACAGAATATACAGTGAAAGTGATTCAAACGGAATTGTCAAAGCAATAAATTCCACTAACAGTGTGTCGGTAGAATTTTCAGAAACGCCAAGAAAATATAACGGTGATACAGGAACAGGAAGTAACAGCAATAAGATAACGAATCCAAACTATCTTGAAAAAGATTCGGATGGCAGGGCAATATTGCCGTTTAAGTTTGCTGTGACTTACAAGAAAGCAGAGAGTGATGACAGCAGCGAAAGCAGCGTCAGATATGCTTATAAAGTTTATGTTGACAAAAATCAGGACAGTAAATTTACGGAAAGTGAAAGTGTGTATTCCTCACTTGGAAATGATGACAGTGAATTTGAAGCTGTTACATTAAAAAATGGTGAGAGCAAAACATTTTCAAATGAGAACTTTAAGCTTGATAAAGAGTATGTAGGACTTATAAGCTGGAAGATAGTGATTTATGATGTTGACAATTCAAGCGTAAGATTTGTTAAGACCGGCTGCTCGGCAGCGGCTAAAAGCTCAGAGTCGGATAAAAAGAAAGTAAATGTATTACAGATAATGCCTGATCCTGATAAGGCGAAAGCTAATAAAGTGACAGACGGAATGTTAGACCTCAGCACGAGTGCGATATTTAAAAAATATTATCAGAATCTTGAGGACTACAAGATAACCGTTGACACTATGACGGTGGAGGAGTTCGAGCAGATATTTAAGGAATATAATGATAAGACAGGTAAAGATTTTGAGTTTGATAATTCAAAAGAAATCTCGTTTGATGCAGGAAAACAAAATCCGAAGAATTATAATCTGACGGACGAAAATAATGTTATAAGAAATAAGTTAAAAGATTACAATATGCTCATATTTGGATTTGGAGATATGTATTGTTTTGAAGATATTTCAAATGAGTACGGTGCAGTTGATTTTATTAAATATTTTATAGCACAGAAAAAGAGTGTATTGTTTACACATGATACTACTTCTTTGAATAATGTGGATAAAGGAATATATGGCTATACTGCAAATGCGTTATTGCGTGATGTAATGGGAATGAACCGTTATAAAGCAGTTGGAAATCCTGATAAAACAGCGATGACTGAGAATGATAAGAATATACTCATAAATTATCAGAATAAACGAAGCTATGATACTGTTAAGGATATTGCCGGAAATGAACTGGATGCACTTCACGGATATACATATGTGGCACTGAGAAGATTAGGTTATAACGGTACATACAATGAAAAAGTGCCGTACCGGTATATGATAACCGGTGTAGATGGAAATCCTGTATATAAAGATAACAATAACAGTGATAACAAAAATTCAAAGAATTACGGTTTTAGTAATGACAATGACTGTACGACAAAGATAAGCAAGGTAAATGACGGTCAGATAACATCGTATCCGTATCATATAGATAAGGATAAATTTGATGTGGCAGCGACGCACAGCCAGTATTACCAGCTTAATATGGAGGATCCTGAGGTTACGGTATGGTACACATTGGCTGATGATGGTAAAAACAACAATCCGAGTTATAC
>JBNMLR010000398.1:0-2853 GCA_050874945.1 Butyribacter sp.
ATATATTGTTAAATAATGAGATAAAATCAATGATAGCAGCATTCTGTTGTGGTATATGTGATGAATTTGATATAAATAAACTCAGATATGACAAGATAATAATACTCACTGATGCCGATGTTGACGGAGCACATATAAGTACATTGCTTCTCACATTTTTCTACCGCTTTATGCCTGAACTCATCTATTCAGGAAAAATATACAGAGGACTTCCACCGCTTTATAAGGTGGATTATGAGGCACTCGACAAAAAGACAAAGAAGAAACGCTCGGAATATGTGTTTAATGATTTTGAACTTGAAAAATTCAGAAAAAATAAAAACAATAAGATAATAAGTATACAGCGTTACAAAGGACTTGGCGAGATGGATGCGTCACAGCTCTGGGAAACAACACTTGATCCCGAGAGCAGACTGCTTGCACAGATAACGATAAGTGACAGCGTGGATGCGGACGATGCGACAACAACGCTTATGAGCAGCAATGTGCCGCCGAGACGGCAGTTTATAATGGAAGAAGCGCAGTATGCAAATCTGGATATATAGTAATTTAAGGAGAATAAAATGAAGACTAAGGAACAACCAATTATTCAGCTTGATTTCTCTGAGGAGATGAGAAATTCATATAGAGATTATGCGATGAGCGTTATCATAGCGAGAGCACTTCCTGATGTGAGGGACGGTTTGAAGCCTGTTCAGAGAAGAATTCTTTATGCTATGGATGAGCTTGGTCTTTCACCCGACAAGCCGCACAGAAAGAGTGCACGTATTGTCGGTGATACGATGGGTAAGTATCATCCTCACGGTGACAGCTCCATCTATGATGCACTTGTGCATATGACGGAGGACTATTCACTTTCACTGCCGCTTGTTGACGGGCACGGAAATTTTGGCTCGATAGACGGTGACGGTGCGGCTGCCATGCGATACACTGAGGCGAGACTTTCAAAGCCTGCTATGACGATGCTTGAAAATCTCGACAAAGGTCTTGTGCCGTTTGGACCAAACTTTGATGAGAGCGAAAAAGAACCTCTCGTTCTTCCGGCAACACTTCCAAATCTTCTCATAAACGGAACAACGGGAATAGCAGTCGGAATGGCGACAAATATGCCGCCGCACAATCCGGGCGAAGTGATAGACGGAGTTATCGCATATATGGACAATCCTGAGATTTCAACAAAAGGACTTATGAAGTACATAAAAGGTCCTGATTTTCCGACGGGTGCAGCGATAACAAACACGGATGACCTGTTTGATATATATGACACGGGCGAGGGAAAGATAAAACTTCGTGCAAAAGCCGAGATAGAAAACGGCACAAACGGAAGAAAAAATATCGTTGTGACCGAGATACCGTACACAGTTGCAGGAAATAAGACAAAACTTCTTGAAAATCTTGTATCACTATCAAAAGACAAGGTGTTTGACGAGGTATATGATGTGCGTGACGAGTCATCAAAAGAGGGAATAAGGATAGTAGTAGAGGTCAAAAAGGACAGAAATGCAGAAAACCTCTTAAACGGACTTTATCAGAAAACAGCACTTGAAGACACATACGGCGTAAATATGCTTGCCGTAAAAGATAAGCAGCCTATAACATTTACATTAAAAGGACTTGTGCAGGAATTTGTGGAATTTCAGGAAGAACTTTACACAAAAGAGTACGAGCACCTTTTAGAAAAAGCAAATGCAAGACTTGAGATAGTGGCAGGTCTTATAAAAGCAACAGATGTGATAGACCTTATCATAGAGATACTTCGTGGAAGTAATTCCGTAAAACAGGCGAAAAATTGTCTTATAAACGGAGTTACGACCGACATAAAATTCAAGACGCAGAAATCAGAAAAAGCAGCCGCAAAACTTGATTTTACAAAAAATCAGGCAGATGCGATACTTGCGATGCCTTTAAGTAAACTTATCGGACTTGAACTTTTAAAACTTCATCCGGAAAATGATTCGCTTCTTTCAAATATAGAAGAATACAACAATATACTTGGAAATATAGATGAACTGCATAAAGTGATAAAGAAAAGACTTAAAAATTATAAAAAACAGTTTGGCAGGGGAAGACGCACGATACTCACAAATATGGACGCGGGAAAATATGTCGAGGAAGTAAAAGAGGAGGATCTCTATGTGCTTATCGACAGATTTGGCTATTGTAAATCGGTGGACGAGTCAAGTTATTCGAGAATATCGGCTGAATCATTAAACGAATACACGCATAAGATACAGATAAGAAACACAGACAAACTTTGTGTATTCACGAAAAACGGCTTTATGCACCAGATAAAAATGTCGGCGGTACCGAAAGGAAGAAACAGGGACAAGGGTGTGCTTATCCAGTCTTTGTGTAAACTGGGAAATGATGAAGTGCTTACATATATAGCATTTGAAGACCTGTTTAACTCGCAGCTTTTATTTGTCACAAAAAACGGACTTGTAAAACTTGTATCGGGGATAGAGTTTGAAACGATACGCTCAACGATAAACGCAACAAAGCTCGATGACGGAGACGAACTCATAGCAGTCAGACCGCTCAGCGACGAAGAATCAATATCAGAAGATAGCAGTGTAGTCATAATAACGCATAGAGAAGCATCATTGAGATTTCCACTCTCACAGGTAAATGAACTGAAAAAAGCCAGCAAGGGAGTAAAAGGAATAATGATGGCGGCAGAGGACTATGCATGGTATGCGGAAGTTATATCAAAAGAAACGGAGACGCTTGAACATGACGGAAAGAAATTTTCGGCAAAAAAGATAAAAGTACGAAAAAGGAATGACAAGGCATCAAGGGCGAAGATAAGGGAGTAGTCGTTTGAAAAATTCTTTTAAATAGTTGATTTTATTA
>JBNMLR010000399.1:0-2848 GCA_050874945.1 Butyribacter sp.
GGCATTTTTGTCGTCGTCAGCACTTAATCAGCGTTTTTTGCTGATTTATGTACTGCTACGAACGACAACATAGCAAAAGCGTGCCGACGATATTATTTGTTATATCTGTGCAATTAACACAACATATAATCAGTCTCACAATCACCTTACCATTATACTCTCAGCAATACAAAATTGCATTACTTTTTATTTTGCTACTCATGACATTCCAAAATTCATTCCTCTGTAACACCATGTCGCTCTGCCAATATTATATTTATCCATCGCACTTTCTATAGCACTATACCAATCCCGTATATTCTTTTCACCAGCAAGACCAATTACCCCGTACTCTCCGCAATATAAAGCCACATCCCGTTTTAATGCAGTTTCAACGGCAGGACGAAACAAATTGATAAAATATTTTTCACCCAGCTTTTCCCCACTGTCCCACACACCGTCAAACTCAGCAAGCGTGTACGGCATATATTTCTCGCAATCCTCTCTCATTGCTCTTAGCGGCTGTGACATATTGCACCTGTAATCCCCCGGCATCATGTCCATCCACAATGCACCCTGATGTGTAAATATATGAGGTGCATAACAATGAACATTGTAAACTATATTTTTGTCAGGCGGAATAAAAAGCTCCTTAACCGCAAGAATATCATTATTCCAATAACCGCCAACCGATATTACCACATCACTTGAAATGTTTCTTATCCTCTTTATACATTCCAGAGCAATCTCATTCCATTTGTCACACAATTCCTTGTCTGTCACTTCATTGAGCAGTTCAAATGCAACATTTGGAGCATACATCGCATACCTTTCCGCCAGCTTTCCCAAAGTCTGAAAAACATTTCCTGATAATCTCTATTATCAAAAAATCCACTTTCACATTCATCTTTATCAAAAGAATATCCTGCCGCCTTGTGAAGATCAAGAATCAAATTCAGACCATACTTCCTACATATCTTTACTACATTATCAATATAACAAAATCCTTTCTCGATAAAACTGCCATCTTTATTTTGAACAATATTATAATCAAACGGAAGTCTGATATGGTCATACCCCTTAGCAGCAACTTTTTTAAAATCACTTTCAACTATAAATTCCTTAAAATGTTTTTCCGTATAATCGCATTGCGAAAACCAGCCACCGAAATTTATTCCTTTTTTATATCCGTTCCACTCTTTTACTTTCATATCCATAATGCACCTCATTTCATATATTTACATTATTACAAATCCTTTTTACCGCCTTAAATTACAGACAGATTTTTAATTTATACTTTTGCAGTCTTAAATTGCAGGCAGATTTTTAATTTATACTTTTACAACTTTAAATTGCAGGCAGATTTTTAACTTCTACTTTTACAGACTTAAATTGCGGGCAGATTTTTAATTTATACTTTTGCAGTCTTAAATTGCAGCTGTCTTTTAATTTCTGCTTTTACAATCCTATAATAGAATTTTATTCTGCAATATGATACAATAAATCCGATTTTTATTACATAATAACGACCCAAAAACAATACAACAAAAATTAAATCTTTGACACATTGAGCATGAATGTATCAATTACTAATTATTCGTTGTGCTAAACTATGGAGCAAATCATATGAACAAAGAACTGCCAAAATTACTTATAGAACAACAAAAGAATGAACTTTTCCACAAATCAATAACCGACGAATTTAGATTTTATAAAGATATACAAAACGGAAATCTTGAAGTTTTAAAGGGCAGTATGGATATAGAACCAACATCTGAGATGGGGACACTTTCAAAAAATCATTTCAGAAACCTCCAATATCACCTCATTATTCTTATCGCAATGATAACACGCTTTTGTGTAGAGGGCGGAATGGATAGCGAAACGGCTTACACAATGAGTGATATGTATATAAGAAAAGTTGATATTTCCATTGATGAAAAAGAATTATCTGAAATTAAAAAAGCCGTTATTATAGATTTTACAACTGCAATGCACAATCTTCATGAACAACAGCCGTCCTGCAATTATCATGTAACCAAAGCCGTTGACTACATAAAAAAGCATTTAACGGAACATATCCGCAGAAAACAGATTGCAGCAGAACTTAATATTTCCCCAGACCATCTTAACAGGCTTTTTAAAAAAGAATTTAACATTCCCGTAAGTGAATATATCCTACGGCAAAAATGTATAATGGCTAGGTATATGCTTGAAAACAGTATAAGTTCGTGCAGTGAAATTGGTGCCTTTTTAGGATTTTCATCAGCAAGCCATTTTACTGAATGTTTTAAAAAAGTAAATAATTTGACACCAGACGCATACAGAAAACAAAAATCGGGGATTTCAGACGCATTTTAGATAAGATAAATTTTTAAAATCCTCTCACCTAAAATCATCTGTTCCAGCAGTGTATCACAATATTTTATCCTGCATAAAGCACTCAAAAATGTATGATGGATTTTCGTAATATACGCTGCTGTTATAATCATCTATCTTATCACTTATAAAAGAATGATAAACCTCCATAAGTGCATCTACAACACTGATATTTTTTTCACTTGCTACACTCTTTATCAGCCGCTTATAGACTTTTCCTATATCCCAATGAGATGGAATAGCATATTTACACTCACCGACATTGTCGAAATTACCCTGTTTAATGTCAGCCTCCCGAATAAAATCATCACTTACCCGTTCGATATTATCGCTGTGATAAACATCTGCCAGTTCATAAATTTTTGCAATCCTCTCACGCCCTAAGGCATCAACTGTTTTTCGTCTTGTATTTTTTGTTTTTCTGGCTATATAATCAATAAGTGAACAGGTAAAAAATAAGTCATTATCTTTTCTGCTTTCCCTGCCAATA
>JBNMLR010000400.1:0-2835 GCA_050874945.1 Butyribacter sp.
GAGAAATAGTAAGCGGCAGATCTATCAGAGTCGATATAAGTTTTTTGCCACGAAACTTAAAGCGTGTTATAAGCCATGCTGCAAAAATTCCAAACACTGAATTTATGATAACTGTTATCACAGTAACCTTTACTGTAAGTAAAATTGATTTAACTGCATATTCATCCGTAACCGATGAAACAAAAACTTTCCATCCCTCCCTCAATGCCGTATAAATAACATACACCAGCGGAAGTACAAGCATTACAATTAAAAATATGATGCTGACTCCAATCAGAAGCCATTTAACAAAACCTTTATTATTTCTTATCTCCAATATCTTCACCTCCACGAAAATTAAATCTTTGATACACCCGGCATAAATGTATTAATTATTCGCTGTACTAATCAATTCCGCTTACGATTTTTGATGTATGACTTTGTATCAATGCGTTAATAAAAAGAATTACAAATGATATAAACAGCATGACAAGTGCAATAGATGTGGCACTCGCATAGTCAAACTCCTGAAGTTTAGCCATTATCATAAGCGGTGCTATCTCTGTTTTGTACGGAGTATTTCCGGCAATAAAAACAACACTTCCATACTCACCTATACATCTTGCAAAAGCCATTGTAAAACCTGCTATAAGTGCAGGGCGTATTTCAGGAAATATCACACTAAAAAAGATACGGGTACGGGAAGTGCCAAACATTGCTGCCGCCTCCTCATACTCTTTTTCCACCTTTTCAAGCACAGGCTGAACACTTCTTACCACAAACGGAATTCCTATAAAAACAAGAGCCACGGTAATTCCAATTCTTGTATATGCGATTTTAACTCCGATTTTTGAAAAAATCTGTCCTACCCAGCCCTCAGGTATCGTAAGATGCGTAAGTGCAATACCCGCAACGGCTGTTGGCAATGCAAAAGGCATCTCGATAATTCCGTCCATAATCTTTTTGCCCGGAAAATCATATCTCACAAGCACCCATGCGATAATCATTCCCATCACCGCATTTATAAATGATGCGGTCAGTGCCGTCAAAACGCTCACTTTATAACTTGCCAGAACTCTCGGTCTTGTCACCGTCACCAGAAAATCATGCGGTGACAGTTTAAGCGAAAAGAATACAAGCGAGCATAACGGAATAATAACAATAAGTCCAAGTATTGCCATAACAATCCCAAAGGATAACCCGAAACCGGGAATCACACTTTTCTTACGCTTCATATCAAACTCCATTTCTAAACAATTAACAGCACTCCTTATTTTTCCTCATAAATTGAGTCGAAAACTCCACCATCAGAGAAATGTTTCTTAGTTGCTTCACTCCATCCTCCAAAATGCTCGATATTAGTCAGGTCAACATCCGTGATTATCCATTTGTTATCCTTTGGAAGTTTATCAATGGTATTGCCACTGCCCTTATAACTGTACTCTTTCAAAATCTTTTCATTTGAAGGACGATAATACCACTGTGCCTCTAATTTCTGAGCCTCATCAGAATACAGATATTTCAAATATTCCTCAGACACCTTTCTTGTTCCTCTCTGGTCTACAACCTTATCGACAACGGCAACCGTCGGCTGGCATAAAATTGAAACAGACGGAACGACAATCTCATATTCTCCCGGATGCTCATCTAATGAAAGAAATGCTTCATTTTCCCATGCAAGCAAAACATCGCCCTGCTTATTCTCAACAAAAGAAGTTGTTGCACCTCTCGCACCTGAGTCGAGAACAAGTACATTCTTATAAAGTTTCTTCATACTCTCTTTAATCTCATCTTCACTCTGTCCTTGCTTTTCAAAGTAATACCATGCTGCAAGATAATTCCACCTTGCACCGCCCGAAGTTTTAGGGTTTGGTGTGATAACCCCCACATCATTTCTAAGTAAATCACTCCAGTCTAAAATCTTTTTAGGATTTCCCTTTCTGACAAGGAACACAATGGATGATGTGTACGGCGAACTGTCACGCTCAAACTCATTCACATAGCCATCATCAATAAGCCCCGCATCCTTTATGGCATCAACATCACCCTCAAGTGCAAGCGTTACCACATCTGCCTGAAGCCCGTTTGCAACTTCCAAAGCCTGCTTGCCTGAACCACCATGTGACTGAGTTATTGAAACATCCTGACCAGCCTTTTCTTTCCAATGCTTCTGAAAGATTTTATTATATTCCACATAAAGTTCCCTTGTCGGATCATAAGAAACATTTGTTATCTCAACTTTTTTGGAAGAAGCATCACTCTTTTTGCTATCTGTTCCTGCCTTTGAACCGCAGCCGGTCAGACTTCCCAATGTCAACGCTACTACCGTAAATAATGTAATAATCTTTTTCACTCTCATAATCTGCCTCTCTTTCCCCGCCTGCATTTTTTAATTGGTATAAATCACTAAAGCGGTTTGTTTTTTGCTGATGTTGAAATAATATTCGTAAATGAGGCGAAAAACAATCAGAATTTGTGAAATCGTTTGCAAGCTCAGAGCATTGCAATCAAAAATTTCTTTTAAACCGACTGTATTCGTCAAAATATTATAGTTATATAAGCATGAATAACAGAATGTTGTGAAATCGTTTGCAGCTAAGAAAAATAGGATGTTTCCGTAAAAAAGAACATTCTTTTATTATAAAAATGCATATGTGCGTGAATATTGTTCTGATAAATTTGATTTTTAACATATAACGCAATACAAAAACAAGAGAGCCGAATTTCTCCGGCTCTCCTAGATTATCAATTTCATAACATATATAAAGTGTAACATTACATTGTCTTATCTTAATTTTTGAATATCCCGTAAAAATATTTATAAATTCAAAAGACAATTTTCTCACACTCCCAGCA
>JBNMLR010000401.1:0-2831 GCA_050874945.1 Butyribacter sp.
GATGGAACAGACACGGCAGATGAAACAGACACGGCGGATGATGTTATCAAATTGTATAATAAAAGTCAGTTGATAGGAAAATACGGTGACCTAAAAACAACATTTGAAAATATGACTGACAGTGAGGGTGAATATAAGATAATATTTTCTTCTGAACAGACAGAATACTGCATTGATGGGGAAGTTTGGCTGCCTGAGTGTGAGAGTATTAAATTTGTGGGAAATCAGGTAGATGATCCGTATTATTCTTTGCCGTATATATCGACGGCAGTAAAAATCAATGACAGTATTCATCTGCAGTCGGATGTTACATTGAATAATTGCACTTTATTTGAGCAGAATACAACAGAAATGTGTGTACTCGATATGGGAAGTCATAAACTTAGGACAGACGGAAAGTACACAGAAATATCAGCGGGACTGCGTGCTAAATACGGAGACAATCTTTTTTATGAGAGTGATGTTTGTATCTACTGCCTCAGAATTGAGGGGCAGGAGGACTCTGAACTGGTAATAAATAATTGCAATTTATTGATTGACAGTGACCTTTTCATAGATAAAGTAAGGCTTGAAGAAAATGCATCATTAAAGTTAAAAAGCGGATGGGCGAAGATAAAAAAAGTTATAGCAAAAGATTATTCCGGAAAAGTATCATATTATGCTACAGGAAGATATGAGATAGGTGAAATATCAATAGAGAATTGCAGGTTGAATGTAGATTTGTTTGAATCTGCGAAAATCAGGATAGGAAAGGTCGGTCTGACGGAAAATGCTGATAAGAACAAAAGTTATTTTGATATGTATGTTTATTGCCCTGAGATAACAAAAACATATTATCCGAGATTTGAAATAGAGGATATTGATGAAGATAATGTCAATGTTAGTTTTAAAATGGAAATAAGTGCCAGCGTTGTCTACGACACGGAATTAGAGAAGCTTGTGCATAATGATATATCATGTCTGAAAATGCCAAAAGATTATGATATAAGTAAATTTATGAGTTATCAGGTTGGAAAATATCTGGGGACGAAAGAATTTGATGTAGTCATGGATGATGACGGAAATGTATGGCTTCCTATAGTAGGAAAAGTTGATAACAACAAAACAACAGAAGAAGAATTAACCTGTGAACTTGATGAAGAACAAAAGGACAGCAATGGCATTTATTACAAATTAAATGAAAAGGATAAAACAGCAACCTTAGGTGTTGATAGAGATACAGACTCTGCTTCATTACTTACTGATTTAAGTAAAATAGAGGACGGTATATTAAAAATTCCTTCATATGTAAAATGTGAGGGAGAAACTTATAAGGTGACAAGGATTGGAAGAAATGCATTTAAAGGTTCATCCGGTGGATTTAACGAAGTTCATATACCCGATACGGTGATGAGTATAGGCGATAAAGCTTTTTGGTGTTCTGTAGTGAAATTGTATATTGGAGCAAATGTAGCAGATATAGGAGAAGGGGCGATTGCAGCAGGCTCACTGAAAGAAATATTTCTTGATGATAATAATACGGATTTTGTGCTCTATCAGGGAATATTGTTTGATAAGGACATGACTACGCTTATAAAATGTCCGATTACATCATCGTATCAATATTATCCTGTATATAATGTACCTGAAAGTGTCAAAAAAATTGCTGCGGGAGCATTTGCTGATGTAAATATTTTTAATATAAAGGCAGATTCAGTGACTACAGTAGGAGAACATGCATTTTATAGTGCTGAAAATTTGCGGACAATATCATTGAGAGGAGTTGTTGAGATAGGTGATGAAGCATTCTGTTCGGGTGGGGCATTTAATTTAAGGGGGTTAAGAAATATCTATCTGTCAGATAAATTAGAAAAAATCGGTAAATATGTGTTTTTAGGCAGTTGTAATATTAAATGTCTGGTATTACCGGACTGTTCATTGAACATAAGTACATTTGGCTTTCATAGTGAGTCTATTGAATATATTTTAGGCGGCAAAAATGCACAATATGAACAACAGGCATTTGAGAATTGTAAAAATCTTAAATTGGTTCAGTTGAGTGAAGCGATGCAGTATCTTCCAAGAGGTCTTTTTAGCGGATGTACATCGTTAAAAAAAGTATATATACCGGAAACTTGTTTAGACAGCGAGAATAATGAGCTTTTTTATGATATTCCCAAAAATCAGGTTACGGTATATGGAAAAGAAAATCTGAGAGAATTTGCACAAAATAACAATGCACTTTTTGAAAATATTGAGGAACATGAGCATACTTTTGTGACGCAGAGAGTGCAGGATGCCAGAGTATATGAGTCGGGAATGGAAGTGACGTATTGCAGTGAATGTCATTATATTTTGGATTATAAAGAAATAGCCGCACCTGAACAGTTAGAAGATACAACATATTATAGAGAACCGGAAAATCTTGTGCATCCGTCGGAAGAACCAAAGCCGTCAGTATCGCCTACACCCCAGCCTACAAAAACTGCTTCTGTTACGGCGAAGCCTACACAGACTCCTATGGTGACAAAAACTCCGACTGTTACGGTTAAGCCTACAAAAACACCCGCTGCAACAGCACCGTCACCGACACAGACTCCGATAATGACTGATTCACCTCCGGTAGTATCACCGACGGCAATACCGATAAATTCTCCATCAGCAATGCCAAATGGAGATGTATCGTCAAAGCCTGATAAAGAGCCTGAACCGACATTATTGGATACGGAAACACCAAATCCAACAGACAGGACAACGCCACAACCTACAGATAATGCGTCACCATCGCCTACAAACGAGCCGTTTTATACAATCAGTCCGACTCCGACAGCAGCCACACCACAGCCTACATC
>JBNMLR010000402.1:0-2829 GCA_050874945.1 Butyribacter sp.
ATATTAAATGAGTGTGCAAGTGACACGGAGTATGGAAAAGAGTGTTATAAAAAGCAGTTTGATATAATAAGAAAACTTGATACATCAAGACCATGTTCATTTGCAAGTTGTAAATTTAAGACGGACATATGCTTTGGACTGCCGGATGTGGTTTCGTATAATATTTATCCATTGTGGTATCATGATACCGAACCGGATGAGTATCTCGATGACCTTTATAAATGGGTGCAAAATGAAACTAAAGGTGTGGGAAAACCGTTTATGATAACAGAGATAGGAGCAGGCGGTCTTTACGGCTATAGAAACAACTATGATTCAAAATGGACGGAGGAATATCAGGCAGAAGCACTTAGAAAACAGCTCACGGCGGTACTGGGTTATAAAGAATGTATTGGTGTTTATATCTGGCAGTTCTGCGATATAAGGATAAGTGATGAGTGGTTCGGTGGAAGACCAAGAACGATGAATAATAAAGGAATCGTTGATGAGTTTCGCAGAAAAAAACTCGCCTACAATGTGGTAAAGGAGATTTTTGACAGATAAAAGAAACTTTGTATTTGAGGTGATTATGTTTTTTTGTTATAATTGTTTGTGAAAATGACGGAATAGAAACTATACTAAAATATGGAATAGCGTGCAATATTAAAAGCTGCAAAGTTATGGTTCAGAAATTAGTTTTGGAGGATAGATAATTGAGTAATGACAATATAATAAATGATTTAAAAAATGCAAAGGAAACTATTTGGATAAATCCGTACAAAGAATGTGTGGGTGAGCGTGAAAAGATTAACGGTCATGGATTTGTGGAACTTAAGGCGGCACAAAACAGGCTTATGCGTTTTATGCCGTATATAGCAAAAGTTTTTCCTGAGACTGCGGACAGAAAAGGTATAATAGAGTCCGAGCTTGTCAAAATAGAGTCTGAACGGGAAACATTAAATAAAAGAGGAGCAGACATAAAAGGAAATCTTTTGTTAAAAAAAGACTGCAATCTGCCTATATCTGGTTCGGTAAAAGCAAGGGGCGGTATCTATGAAGTGCTAAAGATAGCTGAAACGCTTGCAGTCGATAAGCATCTTCTTCACCCGACAGAAAATTATGAAAAACTTGATTCAGAAGAATTTAGGGAGTTTTATGGAAAATATACAATTCAGGTCGGCTCAACGGGAAATCTTGGACTGAGTATCGGTATAATGGGAGCAAAACTCGGATTTAAAGTAATCGTTCATATGTCAGCAGATGCAAAACAGTGGAAAAAAGATATGCTAAAAAAATGCGGTGTGACCGTAAAGGAATATGACACAGACTATACAGAGGCGGTAAATGCAGGAAGAAAGGCAGCAGAAGAAGATGAGCACAGCATCTTTATAGACGATGAAAAATCGGTTGACCTGTTTATGGGATATGCAACAGCGGCGATGAGACTTAAAGTACAGTTGTTCAAAAATGGAATATCCGTAGATGAAAAACATCCGCTGTTTGTCTACATTCCATGTGGAGTTGGCGGAGCACCGGGAGGGATAACATTTGGACTAAAGCAGATGTTTGGAAATGCGGTACATTGTTTTACTGTTGAACCGGTGCAGGCACCATGCCTTTTAGCAGGACTTGCAACAGAAAAGTGGGATGAGATTTCAGTAAAAGACTTGGGTCTTTCAGGAAAAACGAAAGCCGACGGACTTGCCGTGGCGAAACCGTCTGGATTTGTATGTGAAATGATGGAATCTCTTTTGTCCGGAGCATTTACGGTAAAAGACGAAAGACTTTTATCATATATAAAAGAAGTATATGAAAAAGAAAATGTATTTTTGGAGCCGTCAGCCTGTGCCGGATTTTTTGCGGCAGAAAAATTTATGCAGAGTGATGAGTGTCGGAAGTATATCAGAGAAAACGGATTGGAAGAACATATGCAGGATGCAACCCATATTGTCTGGGCAACAGGCGGTGGACTTGTGCCTGATGAGGAGAGAAAGTTATTTAGGAGGAAAGTAGATTATGCCTGTTATAAAAAAAGGAAATTGTTATATAGCTCCGAGTGCTGATATAATCGGGGATGTCACTTTGGACGAGGATGTAAATGTATGGTATCATGCGACCATAAGGGCAGATGCGGACAAGGTTTATATAGGAAAGGAAAGCAATATTCAGGACAACTGCGTAATTCATGTCGATGAGGGGTATCCGGTTCATATAGGTGATAAAGTGACCGTCGGACATGGTGCGATAATACATGGCTGTGAGATTGGGGACTGTTCTCTAATCGGTATGGGCGCAATATTGCTTAATGGCTGTAAGATAGGAAAAAACTGCCTGATAGGAGCAGGTGCGCTTGTGACGGGTGGTGTTGATGTGCCTGACGGCTCAGTCGTGCTTGGAAATCCGGGTAAGGTTGTAAGAAAGATAAGAGACGAAGAACTTGAAGCGAATATAAAAAATGCGGGGGAGTATGTAAGTGAAGCGAGGGAGAGGTTTGGGGGTATAAAATAAAGCAGTTAATAGTATATTTATAATAGCTGAATTGGTGTGCTATGTTTAAATTAGCAGGCAAGGATATAGTGTTTATGTTTGAACACAAAGCAATCCCCTCATAATGTGCAAACTTATGAGGGGATTTTGTTGTATTATAATCGTCTTTTTGCACAAAAAAACAGAAAATATAAACTTGAAAAAATAAAAGTTGCACAAAATGTTATAGAGTTGTATAATAGCCGTATAAGGGGACAAAAGAGGAGGTTTAAATGTTAGCAAAATTAGTTTTAAGTTTAAAAGCAGATTCAGATAAAAAAATTTCTATGAGTATGTCATCGGCATTTCAAGGTGTGTTAATGG